>JAGBIR010000083.1 GCA_017934845.1 Alistipes sp.
ATAGCGTGACTGAGATTGGAAGATCCGCATTCTCGTCTTGCAGCAGCCTTACAAGTACTACTATTCCCAATAGTGTAACTAAGATTGGAGACTATGCATTCTATCATTGTAGTAGCCTTACAAGTATTACCATTCCCGATAGCGTAACGACGATTGGATGGAGGGCATTCAGGAATTGCAGCAGCCTTAAAAGTGTCTATTGTAGACCCCAAACACCTCCAACTGCAGAATATGAGAGTTATTCATCATGGGGCGCGTTTTCTGATAACGCTAGCGGTCGTAAAATTTATGTCCCATACTCTTCCGTAGAAGCCTACAAAGCAGCATACGGTTGGGAATATTATGCCGATGCAATTGTAGGATACGATTTCTAAAATACTATATTTGATGGTAAGCAGGCGAGGCGCGTCCTCGCCTGCTTTTTTGTCTGACACTTGTTTTTTATATAATTAAACATTACTTTTGTTATATATATCATTTAATGCTAAAGGTCGGACAAATAAAACTACAACATAATGAGACGTTTTTTATCGATTTTAATTGCTGTCTTGGCGGTGGTTTTCGTAGCGTGCAAGAAGGATTCTGTTGAAGATATCCTCGATGTTACGACGCCAAAACTTATATTCGATGCCAACTCAGGCTCAAAGAGCATATCATTCTACACCTCATTGGAGTGGAGCGCAGAGCTGACCGACAACAACGACAAGGAGTGGTGCAGCATTAATCCCTCTCGCGGAGAGGCCGGTCAAAACTTCATCGTCGTTAAAGTAAACGAAAACAGTTCCACCGACAATCGTTCGGCGGCGGTAGTAATAAAGACGCCTTCGCTGCAAAAGAGCGTGGAAATTATACAAAATCAGCGAAATACAATTTCGATTTCACAAGATAGCTATACGGTTGAATATCAAGGCGGCGAAATCGAAATCGAGGTAGGACACAACATCGATTACGACATCACAATTTCCGATAGCTGGATTTCGCAAACTCGCAGTCGCGCATTCCAGACCGATGCTCACGTGTTTACCATCGCGCAAAACGATACCGACGATAATCGCGAGGGAACAATCACATTTACGTCGAAAGATAAAGCTATTACAAAGAATGTAACGGTTTTACAAAAATATGATTCGACAAAACCGCGAAGAAATGAGATCTGGTACACAACAATAGATGGCAACATCGTAGAGCCTAATACTCAGGATGGTTTTGATGCAAATATAGTATCCAACACATACAGCAATGGTAAAGGTGTAATCGGTTTCGATGCGGCAGTTACTGTTATTGGCATCAATGCTTTCAGTAAATGTAATACTTTGGCAACTATTACAATCCCCGATAGCGTAAAAGAGATTGGCAACTTTGCATTTGGTAGAGGTTCGACTGATGGACACTTAACGGAGGTTGTATTGGGCGATGGTCTTACATCGATTGGAGCATATGCTTTCTATAATTGTTTGAAACTATCCAAAATTCAGCTTCCCAATAGCTTAAAATCCATTAGTCATAATGCGTTCCGCGGTTGCCGCAGCCTTACAAGCATTACTATCCCCGATAGTGTCGAGGAGATTGGCCAAGCAGCATTTCGTGAATGTAACCTAAGTGCGTTTTATGGAAAATTTGCATCAGATGATAAACGTTGTCTAATTTCCAATGGTACATTAATCGCATTCGCTGATGCCGATTTAACATCGTACACCATTTCAGAAAATATTACAGCTGTTGGACAATACGCATTTTCCTCGTGTTCTCTATCCAGCATCACGATTCCTACCAGCGTTAAAACTATTGATAGTAGCGCATTCTATGAATGTCGAGAATTAGCAGACATTACCATACCGGAAAAAGTTGCTACAATTGGAGAAAATACTTTCCTCGGATGTGACAATCTTAAACAGGTATATTGTAAACCCTCAACACCACCTACTTTAGAGAAAAATGCCTTTGACACGTCAAACAGCACAATTACCTTTTACGTTCAAAAAGAGTCTGTAAACGCATACAGATCATCTACCAGTTGGAGCATATTCACTAATAAAATCGTCGGATATAACTTTTAGCAGAACATTCTACAACTTACTTTAGGCGAGGCGAGGGCTCGCCTTTATGCTCTATAGTACAGAAGGAACATAAAAAGAGATAGAGCAGACGATTTGTCTGCTCTATCTCTTTGTTGGGCTACCAGGATTGGCCTTGCTTTGCTCGCTGACCACTTCGCACCGCAAGCCCTTTCCTATGGCCCGATATGGCACTGCGAAAAAGAACAGCAAGGTGTTATTGTAAACAATCATTTTATTTTATGAGCCCATTCCGATAAATAAATTTATCATAAGGGGAACTCATAAAACAAAAAGATGTCGATTGCTCGACATCTCCTTGCTTTGTTCTTTTTCTTGTTGGGCTACCAGGATTCGAACCTGGAATGACAGGACCAGAATCTGTAGTGTTACCATTACACCATAGCCCAATCAGTATGTTGTCGTTTTTGACACCGCAAAAGTAGAACATTTTTTTTCTTTTCCAAAGTTTTTTGCAAAAAAAGTGCTATTTTTGTTAAAATTTATTTGCTACGGACAACTAAAATGAATTAAAAGATGAATATTAAGCTTCGTTTGACGGTAATGAACTTTCTTCAGTTCGCCGTCTGGGGTTCTTACCTCACATCGATGGGAACATATCTGTTCAACATCGGACTGGCCGAGAACATCGGTATTTTTTATGCTATGCAGGGTATTGTTTCGCTCTTTATGCCTGCTCTGATAGGTATTGTTGCCGATCGCTGGATTCAGGCTCAAAAGCTTTTGGGTATCTGCCATCTGCTGGCCGCTACGTTTATGGTCGCTACGGGCTACTATGCGCTGAATGCCGCCGAGGTTGAGTTCTCGACGCTCTTCTCGCTCTATGCTTGCAGCGTAGCGTTTTATATGCCTACACTCGGACTAAGCAACTCGGTAGCATATTCGAGTCTCACAAAGGCGGGATTAGACACCGTGAAGCACTTCCCGCCCATTCGCGTTTGGGGTACCGTAGGTTTCATCTGCGCTATGTGGTGCTGCGACTTGGCAGGTTTTCAGGCTTCGGCTTGGCAGTTCATGCAGAGTGCCGCCATTGGTGTTGTTTTAGGTCTTTACGCCTTCACAATGCCCGAGTGCCCGACAAACAAGGGAGGCGAGAAAAAATCGTTGGCCGAGGCTTTGGGTCTCAACGCCTTTGCGCTGTTTAAGCAGAAGAAGATGGCTCTGTTCTTCATCTTCTCTATCCTTTTGGGCGTATCGTTGCAGATTACCAACGGCTTTGCAAATCCCTTTATCTCGGATTTTGGTCAGGTGGCGCAATATGCCGACACGTTTGGTGTTCAGCACGCCAACATTCTGATTTCGCTCTCGCAGATATCGGAGACACTTTGCATCCTACTTATCCCCTTCTGTCTGCGTCGTTTCGGCATTAAGAATGTTATGTTGATGGCTATGGGTGCTTGGGTACTCCGTTTCGGATTGTTCGGACTTGGTAATCCGGGCGGCGGTGTATGGATGTTCCTTTTGTCGATGATTGTTTATGGCGTGGCGTTCGATTTCTTCAACGTATCGGGCTCACTGTTCGTTGATAAGGAGACCGACGATAAGATTCGCTCTTCGGCCCAGGGTCTGTTTATTATGATGACCAATGGTATTGGTGCAACGATCGGTATGCTTGGCGCACAGCAGGTAATCAACCACTTTGTTGGCGACGCTACGGGTGTAGCTCGCATGGAGGGCTGGGCGCAGTCGTGGATGATTTTTGCCGCCTATGCACTCGTTGTTGCCATTCTCTTTGCTATTGTATTTAAGTATAAGCACGAGCCCGAGAAGGCATAATTCGTACTATATATCTAACAATAGAGGGTGTTCAACATATTGAACACCCTCTTCTCTTATCGGCTATAAAGTCAACTTATTTATCACACTTTGCAATTCCGCTAAGAATCGCGCGGCGTGAGCTCCATCCATTTGCGTATGATGAAATTGGAAAGAGACCGTAAGTTTAGTCCTAAAGATGAATTGACGATATTTTTTGCCCCATATCATAAATGGATTATTAAATATGCCACTATACATTCCCACTGCTCCATCAATTTCATACTGCGCCAAAGCAGATGTTCCAATGACCATACTCTCTGTTATGTCGTGGTTCTGACAACTCTCGGCAACCTGCTGCGTAAGCTGCAAATAATCTTTATTAAATTGCGACAAATCGTCCGAAAAGGGGATATCACACGAGCTAACCTCGCCCGCGCGATTGGCAACAATCGTATTCACTGCAATGGTATCATACTGCATAAGTTTTCCACCGACAGGCAACATATAAAACTCCTTTATACCAGCGGCTGCCTTTCCGATGCAGTAACACATCAGCATATTAAATTTCAGCCTCTTCTTCTTGCTTATCTTATCCAAACGCGTTACATCAAGCCTCTTAAAGAGTGTAACCATAGGCATCGGTGCATTCATCCACATCTCAAACGCGTAGGCTCTGGCTGTAGATTTAGGATCAATCTCTTTAATCATAGTATATATCCAAAATTAAAAATTAAAATATGATGCGCATTACGCTTGATGCACATTAATAGATATTTTCTTGTCGCAGGCTAACCTACTCCTCGTATAGAAGGTACTGACGTCGCAAAGCCTTGAACTCCTCCAGGTCGGCTTGCCATACGGCGCGTATTTCGTCGGCAGAGTGCCCTGCAATAATCATCTCGCGCACATAATCCACACCTACGAGCAACTCGAACATCGAGGTAAAGAATCGCTCACCTACCCCACTGCTGGCATTCAAATTACGATAGGCATCGATAACGTACTCCAGATTAAAACCTTCGGCAATGATCTGCTCATCATCTTTACTGCGCAAGTCAACGCCATAACAGAGTTTATCCTTTAGCGGCGGATTCTTTGCTCCCGCCATTGAGCGAGGCGTAAACGAGAACTCCGAGCCGGCATAGTCGGGATGGCCATAAACCTCGAACGGGAACTCCGTACCGCGTCCCAACGAGCAGACAGTACCCTCGAAAAGACAGGTCGATGGATAGAGATAAATTGAGTGCTGCGTCGGTAGATTGGGCGATGGCGCAACGGGCAGCGTGTAACGACTTTGATGCGTATAATTTTCGCACTTAACCACTTGCAGTTCACACTCCTTACACCACCCCTCGCCACGCGCCATAATGGCTATTTCGCCCATCGTTAGGCCGTGAACTACGGGAATTGGCAATGCTCCAACGCCCGATTTATGCTTCATATCGAGCAGCGGGCCATCGACATACATTCCATTGGGATTTGGTCTATCCAAAACAATGACTCTACACCCAAAATCGGCACACGCATCCATCATGCGTAGCATCGTGATATAGTAGGTATAGAATCGCAACCCAACATCCTGCATATCGACCACAAGCAGATCGAAGGCCTGCATAACCTTGTCGGCAGGGCGGTGCGTGCGACCATCGTAGAGCGACCAGATGGGGATGCCGGTCTTTTCATCGACCGAATTTGCTACATGCTCACCCGCATCGGCACCGCCACGAAAACCGTGCTCGGGAGCAAATATTCCTACAACATTTACCCCCTGCGCCACGAGCGTATCGACAAGATGCGTATTGCCCACCATAGCCGTATGGTTTGCCAAAACAGCAACTCGCTGATTGGCGAGATTAGGCACATACTCCGCCATGCACTCCGCCCCAACCTTAATCGGCGCGGGCAGATTGTTCTTCGCCTGCGATTGACACGAGAGAAGAAGAATGGAGAGTATAAGCAGGAATATGTTTTTCATAGCAAAATGATGAATTTATAAAACAGCCTTGACAGCTACAAACATTTGCGTAAATGAGCATTTTTCACGCAAGCCAGACGCCAAAAGAGCCACGCTATACGCTTTCACCACCGCCGGTTTGCATAAGGTACTCTTTAATAAACCCATCGAGGTCGCCGTCCATAACCGCCTCTACGGCCGAGGTTTGATAACCTGTGCGGTGATCCTTTACACGCCTGTCGTCAAAGACATAGGAGCGAATCTGCGAGCCCCACTCGATACGTTTTTTTGTAGCTTCGAGAGCCTGCTGCGTTGCCATACGCTTCTCCATCTCGCGCTGATAGAGCTTTGAACGAAGAATGCGCAATGCATTATTGCGGTTATCGAGCTGCGAGCGCGTCTCGCTGTTCTCTATAAGGAACTCCACCGGTTCGCCCGTATCGGGATCCTTGCCGTGATAACGCAAGCGGACAGCAGTTTCGACCTTGTTGACATTCTGACCTCCTGCACCCGACGAACGATAGGTATCCCACTCATAATCAGCAGGATTAATCACAATCTCGATACTATCATCTACGGCCGGCGTTACGAACACCGACGCAAATGTAGTCTGACGCTTATTATTGGCATTGAAAGGCGAAAGGCGCACCATACGATGCACGCCATTCTCGCTTTTCAGATATCCATAGGCATAGTCGCCCTCAATCTCCAAAGTGCACGACTTAACGCCCACCTCGTCGCCCGCTTGATAATCCATCATACGATATTTGTAGCCATGAGCATCGCACCAGCGGGTGTACATACGCAGTAGCATCGACGCCCAATCCAAGGCCTCCGTTCCGCCCGCTCCGGCGTTGATATCCATAATGGCACCCATCTTATCCTCCTCGGCGCGGAGCATATTCCTAAGTTCGAGGGCCTCGATAAGTTCCATTGTCTTGGCGTAGTGAGCCTCCATCTCTGCCTCGGTCGAGAGCTCTGCCGCGACAAATTC
>JAGBIR010000084.1 GCA_017934845.1 Alistipes sp.
ATTAGCCGCCAGATATGTACCTAATAGCGAGGGGTGCGACAGATCCTGAGTGTAGAGTTGATAGTCGGGACGCTCCTGGCGTACTCGCTGCCACGCCATACCTACGGGCGCGCAGATAGCATTGTTGCGGTAGGTCATCTCCAAATAGGTGGTTTTTATACGCTCCTGCATACCTTCGTAGGTATAAGCTATCGGGTAGTTGTCAATCTTGTGCGTCGTGCCATACTTGTGACCCCACGTCATATAGAATATGCTCTTCGCCTCGGGCGAGCCAACGTGAATGAGGCTGTCCAGCGCGTGTGCTGCGGGGTAGATGTTCTCGATAACGCTCTCTGTCGGGCGTGCGGGGTCGCTGCTCTGCTCCTGCAAGACCACAAAATCCCAATGCTCCTCGGTTAGTGCCTTGCGTACCTTATCGTTCTTTAGATGACCACGCAGACGCTCTCCGCCCTTTGTTATGCTATGCACGATGAGTTTTTTCTTCTGCGTCTTGGCTATCTCATAGACCATCTGCGGCAGGTCGTTAAAATAGGTGTAGCTGTTGCCAATAAAAAGCAATCGCAGCGAGTCCTGCTCTACGTTGGGAGTCTGCTGGCTGTTCTGTGCCGTCACTCCGAGTGGCAACAAAAACAGAAGTAATAGGAAAATTCGTCTCATAGCTTTGCGGTTCTCAACTTTGGTCTTTATAGGTTTTACTCTTCGGCGAAGCTCTTTAGCAGAGCAATCTCTTCTGACCAACGCTCTTCGTCGGGGGTCTCAAGAATTAGCGGAATGTTGTCGAAACGTTTGTCCTGCATAATGTAGCGGAAGGGTGTGATACCCAAGAATCCCTCGCCAAGTGGAGAATGGCGATCGACACGGCTACCTACGGCCTACAATGCGTCGTTAAGGTGCATACCGCGCAGGTACTCGAAGCCTACAATCTCGTCGAACTCCTTGAATACCATCTCGCAACCCAGTTCCGTCGAGAGATCATAGCCCGCAGCGAACGAGTGGCAGGTGTCGAGGCATACGCCAACACGCGATTTATCCTCCACACGCTCGATAATATAAGCCAAATGCCAGAAGGCATAGCCGAGGTTAGAGCCTTGTCCTGCGGTATTTTCGATTACCGCCGTTACTCCCTTTGTGTTGGCCAGCGCAATGTTGATAGATTCGGCAACGAGCGCAAGGCTCTCCTGCTCCGAAATCTTCTTCAGGTGGCTGCCCGGGTGGAAGTTCAGTCTGTCCAGCCCCAAAATCTCGCAACGCTGCATCTCGTGAAGGAACGATGCGCGTGACTTCTGTAGGCCCTCCTCTTCGGGATGGCCGAGGTTGATAAGGTAGCTGTCGTGCGGTAGAATTTGCGCAGGCGAGTAGCCATTTTGCTGGCACGCCTCTTTGAAAGCTACGATTTGAGCATCGCTGAGCGGCGGTGCAGCCCATTGACGCTGATTCTTTGTAAATAGTGCAAATGCGGTCGCGCCTATTGCGGCTGCGTTTCGTGGGGCATTCTCCACACCGCCCGATGCACTGACGTGGGCACCTATATATTTCATATCGTTTTTGTATTAATTATCCTTACAAATTTAATTATTTTTATGAAAAATAGTACCTTTGTGGTAGGAATGTTTTAGTTTAATCGAGCAAATAGATAAATTATGGGTAATATGAAAAAGATACTCTGTTTGTTAACGGCATTTGTCGTTGCAAGTGCAACCGACGTGAAGGCGCAGTTTTCTGTCGAAGATCAATCACATACGAAGGATAAGAAGGTGCAGTTTAACGAGAAGTTAAAGACTATGGATGCCAGCACCCTCTATTATAACGAGGCGGCGGCGCGTGCCGAGCGTCAGCGTATCCGTAAGGAGCGAAACTATTTGGAGGTTAACCTTAACTTGCAGGGAACGATGACCTCGTATAATAATGCGTGGACCGATAGCCGAGGTGGTGATAACGCAATGACAGTTTTGGGAACGTTTATGTTAAAGCACACCTTTGCCAAGGGCGATTTTAAGATTGCTACCGATGCGAGTGCCAAGTATGGTTACAACCGTATTAAGGTCGATACCGAAGATGGCGAGCGCGAC
>JAGBIR010000085.1 GCA_017934845.1 Alistipes sp.
CGAGGCGCGCATTGTCTCCTTGGGGTTGGGCGAGTAGATGCCGAACACTATCTTATATTCGGTCTCCATCGTCGTGAGGTTTACCGAGGCTCCAACCACTCCTATTTTCTCGTTTTTAGCCACTTTCTGGCCCTTCTCGACGCTTACTTCATCGAGGTTGGCATACGAGGTAATATACTCGCCGTGAGCCACAAAAACGTCGTATTTGCTCGATATGCGGTTGCGTCGCACATCGACCACCTTGCCCTCGTAAATCGAGCGCACCGAAGCTCCCTTCGCGCCCACTATCTCGGCCATATTACCCTTATATTTCTTTACCTTTCCGCCGGCAAGCGGCAGGTTAAGATTCGACGTCGTGCGCGAGAACGAAGCACCCTCCTTGTTGCCCTTGGTTAGCTTGCGCAACTCGGCAATGGCGGCATCGAGTAGCTGCTCGCTCTCCATTTTCTCTTGCAGAGCCTGCTTCTCCTTCTTTGTGAGCTGATTCATCTTGCGCTTTGCCGACGATATATCTGCCTGTAACTCTTTACGTTGCTTCTCGGCGCGGGCCTTCTCTTGGTTGAGATCCTGCAGTCGCGTACCCATCGATGCAATCTCGCCCTCGATGGTTCGGTTCAGAGAGTCGATGCGCTGCATACGCGCCACGCGAAGCTCCGCCACCGAGCGAATGTTGGCAATGCGACGAGCTGCGTCGGAGAAGTTCTCCGATGCCAGAATGTAGGTTATATAGTTGTTCTGGCGGTGGTTGCGATAGGCCTCGCGGACCATCTCGGCATAACGCTCCTTCTCGTTGGCGAGCGATGCCTGCAACTGCTCAAGTCGCTGATTCTTAACGTCAATGTCGAACTCTATCTTCGTGATATTCTTCTCGGTACGTTGCAGCAGCTGGTTGCGCGCGTTTATCTTGCGCGTGATAATCTGCACACTCTTCTGTGCCGACGACTTATCCTTTTTTATGTTGCTGAGAGCCTTCTCATCCTCGGCCACCTGACGCTCCAGCTCCTCGATTATACGTTTCTGCTCGGCAATCTGCTGCTTTTCGGCCTCGGTCGTCTGCTTCGATTGTGCAAACGAGGGTGCCGCTGCCGCTATGAGCAACGTGAGCAACACTATGTGCAACAGGCTTTTCATCGTGGTTTGGGGTTGGGAGTGGGGTAGTGTAACTGCTTTTATTTCAACTCTTTGACTCTCTTTTCAATCTCCTCGGGGTCGGCTCCGGCCTCTAAAGCCTTTTTCCAGTAGGTCTTGGCCAGAAAGTCCTTGCCCAGCGCGTGGAGGATGTCGCCATAGTGCAGGCTCAACTCGGGACTGTTTGTCTTGTCGAGCGAGAGAGCCTGACGCATATATCTCTGCGCCTCCTCTGCGCGCCCTAACTTGAAGAGAATCCAGGCGTGTGTATCGAGATTCGACGAGTTATTGGGGTCTAATTCAATGGCGCGTGACGACATCTTGAGGGCGCGTCGGAGCGTAGTTTCATCCTCACCCTGAAGCGACAGGAAGTAGGCGTAGTTGTTGAGTACCAACGAGTTGTCGGCATATAGGGCCAACGCCTTGTCGTATGCCTCAAAGCATCGTTTCATAGCCTTCTTTTCGCTCAACTTAACCTCGAACTGGCTCAGCGTGTCGGCACCTTTCTGCTTCAGCACGGCACGCTCGGTCATCTGGTGATAGGTGTCGCCAATGTAGCCCCAAATCTCGCCACGCATCGTATCGTTCTGCGCCAGCGACATAGCATACTCGAAGGTCGCTACGGCACCATGCAGGTCGCCCTTGAGGTATTGGCGATTGCCCTTGCGGAGGTATAGCTCGGGGTTGTCGGGGAAGAGTTTTACGGCTCGCTGAACGTAGTAATCAACCGAGTCGCTCATCTGGCGATACTCCTCGAGGTCGATGACCGCCATATAGTAGTCGAGCTGCTTGGGCTCGTCGTCGAGGTGGAGCTTGAAATGCTCGATTGCCGACTCAATAAAGCCGCCCGCCAAGAGATGCTCGCCATAGAGATCGACAACCTCTTTCTTTTCGGGATTTATGAGCAGAAGCGACGAAATAAGGTTGCCAATAAGGTAGTAATTCTCGCCATAGAAGCTGCGATTCGATGTAAATCGCTCCAACAGATTCATCTTGTGATGCTCGGGAACTCCTTGAGCGAGAACAATATACCGAGCATCTTCATATATCCCGTAATATCCTGTTGGCGATATTTGTACTCGGCATAGGTCGTCAGCACGTCGATGTTCGTCGAGTCCATCTTGAAGGCCTGCTCCAATGTGACATTGGCCAGCGAGTCGCGTCCTGCCTCGAAATAGGTCTCGCCCAAATCCAGCACCGCACGCTGGTCGTACGGAGCTTGATCGACAGCCTCCTGAGCCTCCTCGATGGCGCGGTCAAACTGGCGCGTACTAATAAGAAGGCGGCGGCGAAGATCCTGCAACTGTGGCAGTTTTCCGAAGCGCATATCGGCCGAGTCGATGGTTGCTATTGCCGAATAGGGTTGGTTGCGCAGCTGGTAGAGAATTGCTAAAATACGGTAGTTGTCGGCGTTGCGCGAGTCGATTTTGATTAATCGCTTGTAGATGTTGAGCGCATCGTCCATCTTGCGATTAATGACCCGCGCGTGACCGTAAAGACCTGTGTACCAGCGGCTCATAGTGTCCGTCAGGTAGGCCTTGCGGGCATACTCCTCGTATTGGGGGTTAAGCTCCTCGCCACGTTGTTCGCTATCGTAGAACGATAGTTGCGCCAGCTGAAACAGCGCGGGAGCATAGGTAGAGTCTTGGGCTATGGCCTGCTCGAAATGCTTTATGGCGGCCGCGGTGTCGCGCTCGATGGTAAGACGTTTCACACCCTCGGTGTAGCTGTATGTCGTACGCAACGTGTCGTGAATCTCCAGCTTCGGGCGTGGGGTAGTGGTGGTGTCGGCCACCGTTGTCGGGGCTGGCTTTACAGCTGTAGCCCTCTTTTGTCCCTTCTGCTTTGCGGCCTCGGCTCCCGACACGACGGGCGTGACGAAGCCCGAGAGGAGCATCGTCAGCACCGCAACCATTGCCAAGAGCGAATATTTTGGTCGAGCAATCAAATTTTTCTCAACAATTTAAGGCCGAATGAGGTCGGAATTACAACGCGCTGTCGAACTGGTGGAGGAAGCGAACGTCGTTCTCGAAGTAAAGACGCAAATCCTTAACGCCATACTTCAACATTGCAATACGCTCAACACCCATACCAAAGGCGAAGCCCGAATACTTCTTTGAGTCTATACCGCTGGCCTCCAATACGTTGGGGTCAACCATACCGCAACCCATAATCTCCAGCCAGCCTGTACCCTTACATACGTTACAGCCCTTGCCGCCGCACAGGTTGCACGATACGTCAACCTCGGCCGATGGCTCAGTGAAGGGGAAGTATGAGGGGCGCATACGGATTGTAGCAGTCTCGCCGAAGAGCTCCTTGGCGAAGTAGAGAATCGACTGCTTCATATCGGCAAACGACACATTCTCATCGATATACAAACCCTCGACCTGATGGAAA
>JAGBIR010000011.1 GCA_017934845.1 Alistipes sp.
CTCTTCTCATCGAAAGCGGATGCAAAGGTAAAGACTATTTTTCAAACTTCCAAATTATTTTTGAAAAAATTTTAAAAAACTTTCTTAAGAACCTTTTTGCAACCTCGCAGGAGTGTTCTCCCCTCGATTGCGGATGCAAAGGTACGCAAAAATTCGTTACATCCAAACATTTTCGCGTATTTTTTCAAAAATTTTATAATTAAATCGATTTTAGCATTTATACCTATATATATTATATATAAGAGGAGGCCTTTTCGCCATACCTCCCCTCCGTTAAAGCCGCAATAAAAGCAAGAAAAGGCATTTTCGTTTGGATAACTCACCCGAAATATATACCTTTACTTAATAATTGACCCAACAAAAAAGCAGATATGAAACTAACAACATTCATCAAAGATCGAATTCCCGCAGTAGCGGCTCTTCTGGCAATATCATTTTCAGGCATCACTTTTTCAGCCTGCACCACCAACGACAGTCCGATTCCTCGAAAAGTAACTTTCACACGCGAGGCCCTGCTCGACAAAATTAAGGGCGGCTGGGCGGCACAGACCATCGGCGTTACATATGGTGGCCCTACCGAGTTTGAGTATCGCAGCGCAATGATTCCCGACAGCGTGAATATTCCATGGGGCGAGCCTGACTATGTGGCCAACTATATGAAGCGCGTACCGAGTCTTTACGACGACATATATATGGATTTGACTTTTGTCGAGGTATTCGACCGCTTGGGTATTGATGCACCTGTTGACTCTCTGGCGATGGCGTTTGCGACGGCACGTTACCCCCTATGGCACGCCAATCAGGCAGCGCGTTACAATATCTTGCGAGGAATCATGCCTCCCGCATCGGGCCATTGGCTCAATAATCCTCACGCCGACGACATCGACTACCAAATCGAAGCAGACTATGCCGGCTTGATGTCACCGGGTATGCCCAATGCCGCATCGGAGATATCTGATCGCGTAGGTCATATTATGAATTATGGCGACGGATGGTATGGTGGCGTATATGTTGGCGCAATGTACTCGCTGGCATTTATCTCGGAGGATATAGAGTTTATCGTAACCGAAGCTTTGAAAGTAATCCCTGCCGAGAGCAAGTTCCATAAAATGATGAGCGACATTATCTCCTACTGGCGCGAGAACCCCAACGACTGGAAGTATGCCTGGCAGCGTTGTCACGAGGAGTGGGAGCCTTACGATGTAGGTTGCTCGGAAGGCGCGCTGGATCCGCTCAACATCGACGCTTCGATCAACAGTGCATTCATCGTTATAGGTCTGCTTTATGGAAATGGAGATTTTGGTCGAACAATCGATATTGCGACACGCTGCGGTCAGGACTCCGATTGCAACCCCGCATCGGCTGTCGGAATCCTCGGCACGGCAATTGGCTACAACCGAATCCCCGCCTTCTGGCTCGATCCGCTAAAGAAGGCCGAGGATTTGAAGTTCGCCTACACTTATTCATCGCTTAACGACACCTACGCCATGAGCATGCGCCACGCGCTGGAGATTATCGAGCGCGAGGGTGGTAAGATCGATGGCGACCAGATTATGATTAAGTGCCAGCAGCCAAAACCCGTAGCCTTGGAGCAGAGTTTTCCGAACCTAAAGCCCAAGCATCGCATGCAACTCGGACAGCAACTTTCGGCCGAGCCATACACTTTCGAGTGCGAGTGCGACGCAATGGTGATTAACGGCAGCGTGAAGTGCGCCGACAAGGAGTATGTTGCAAAAGTAGAGATTACGGTTGATGGTGCAACAGAGATTGCCGAGATGCCTGCACTATATCGCCTGCGCCGACTCGATATCTACTGGAATTTCGAGCTTCAGCCCGGACATCACGATGTTAGCGTACGCTGGCTCAACCCCGTCGAGGGAGCCACGATCGCTATGCCCGACGTAGTACTATACGAGAAGGTGGAGTAAGATTGACTATCTCGGAGCCTCGGTTTCGAGATAGCTTTTTTATGCGAAATATGCGTTTCTCGCAATTTTTCTCTATCTTTGCGCAAATTCAGAATTTATGAAGACAAAAAACATTACCATTCTGGTTGTCGTACTTATTCTGCTCGACCAGATTTTGAAGATATGGGTAAAGACCCACATGGCATTGGGCGAGTCAATCGAAATTTTCTCGTGGTGGCAGCTACTCTTTGTCGAGAATAATGGCGCAGCCTTCGGTATGCAGATTGCATCGAGCGGCGGCTTCGATTGGGGCAAACTGCTGCTGAGCCTGTTCCGCATCGTAATGATTGGTCTGCTGGGTTACTACATCCACCACCTTAACCACTCGGAGCGCAAGACGCCCAAAGGCGTGCTGGTAGGTATGGCCCTTATCTGGGCGGGAGCTATCGGAAACCTTATCGACTCGATGTTCTATGGAATGATTTTCACGCAGTCAACACCGCTGTCGGTAGCGACATTCGGCGAGGGATACAGCACATTTCTGATGGGTAAGGTGGTTGATATGTTCCACTTCCCGCTATTCCAATGGAACAACGTTCCCTCGTGGCTCAGTTTCTTGGTCGATGGCGACAACTACTTCTTTGGAGCGATATTCAATCTGGCCGATGCCTACATATCGGTCGCAGTGGTCTATCTGCTGATATTCCACATGAAGTTCTTCCAAGAGTAAGTCCCACAACGCTCAACACAACGATGTTGGGCGTTTGTTTTTATACCGCAGAAGGACAAAAGAGCGCGTGACGCAAATTTTTCGCCCAAAAATCATTGCGGAATAAAAAAAAGTAGTACCTTTGTGCCACGAAACGATGCCCAGATGGTGAAATGGTAGACACGCTCGTTTCAGGTGCGAGTGCTTCGCGGCATGTAGGTTCGAGTCCTATTCTGGGCACAAAAAAAGCAGACTGATAGTCTGCTTTTTTTATGCCCATAGGGCATCTATACTTACATTCCCTCCAAACCTCCCTTTGACAAAGGGAGGCTATAAATTGGCTTGACAACATTTAGCGGATGATTTGCGACTATCAGTCTGCTTTTTATGCCCACGGGGC
>JAGBIR010000086.1 GCA_017934845.1 Alistipes sp.
AATAAATTTATATAAAATTCAAAAGTGCGATTAAGCCATATACAGAGGCTGCTTGCAGACTATGTTATGGCGGAGCAATTAAGGGAAGCCCTTGTGGCTTGCCAAAATTTAGAATTCAAAATTCAAAATTATTTGGCTTACGCGGCGGAAATTACAGCGACAACAGCTTGCAGGGTGGGTATGATATTGTTAGATAAAGAAAATGCCCACCAAACCAATGGCGGGCATCTTTATTATGTAGTCGGGTGTGCTTACACGAAAATCAGCTGCATAACGATATATACGGGTAGCAGCACGATAAGCGAGAAGCGGAACATATAACCGAAGAAGCTCGGCATCTTAACGCCTGCCTGCTCGGCTATGGCCTTAACCATAAAGTTGGGGCCGTTACCAATGTATGTCATTGCACCAAACAGCACCGAACCGAGTGCAATGGCACGCAACAGAACCTCCGAAATACCTGCCTCCAACGCAACGCCAGCCTCCTGCGGCAAGCCCTGTGCCACGGTGTGGAACGCAACGGCTGTGGGTGAGTTGTCGAGGAATGCCGACAGCGTACCCGAACTGTAAAAGAACTGCCACGGAGCATCCAAGCCGAGGTCGGCAGCGTGGGCATTAAGGTAGATAAGTGCGGGTGTCATCGTGGCGAAGATACCGATAAACAATACGGCAACCTCGGTGATAGGCTCCCACGAGAACTTGTTGTCCAAGCGCACCTTCTTGCGTGTTGTGATGAGCGACAAGGCGATGATTGCCAAGAGGATAATCTCGCGCAGGAACTTAATGTAAACGGGTGCGTGGTGGTCGCCCATAGCGGGGATATACGACGAGTTGACAAAGGCAACAGCACCAATAATGCCAAGCAACCAAACAAGGTTGATGCTGCCCGTAAACTCAAATGCTCGTTTCTCGTGAACGTCGGCCATAATATCGACCGTGGCCTCTTTCTTGTAATATACAAAGTGGTCGAGCAGGTAGTAAATAGTGAGCATAACTGCGCCAATAAACAACCACTCGGGCAATAGGCTCATAAACCAGAAGAAGTCGGCACCGCGCAGATACAGAAGGAACAACGGTGGATCGCCCAGCGGTGTGAGGACACCTCCGCAGTTGGCAACAAGTGCTATGAACATAAGCACCGTATGCACTTTGTATTTTCGTTGCTGGTTAATCTCCAATAGAAGACGGATCAAAAGCATAGCCGCACCCGTAGTACCAATGAACGAAGCCAACAGATAACCCACCGCCAGCAGGATTGTGTTGTTGATGGGACGTGCTTGAATATCGCCGTGGATGTGGATACCTCCCGTAACGACAAATAGGGCGGTAAGGAGGATGATAAACGGCACATAGTCGAACAACATCTGATGCTCGAGGTTGTGTCCCATACCGTTGAAAATAAGCCAAATACCCGTAGGAACACCAAGTCCGAGGGCAATGTAAAGTTTGTGAAGGTTGCTCTCCCACCACTTCTCTGCAACGATGGGCAGTACGGCAATACTTGCCAGCATCAGCGCAAAGGGGATAAGAGTCCAAAGTTCTACTTGTTGCATAATGTTTAACCTGTTTAATTTCCGACGCGAAAATAGTAAAAAAAGCGATAAAAAGAAATTATTTCTCTACAAATTGACCTCGTTTTGTAATATATTGCAGTGGAATACGTTGGTAGTGTTGTATTGGAATTTACATAAAATATGCAAGTTATCAACAATCTGCCGACATTACTATGTAATGAGGATTTTTTTACCTATATTTGCAATCGTGAAATAGTGTGGAGACGGCTCTTTTGGGATGTTGCTTTAGTGAGGCAATGGTTGCGAAATAAGGCGCGGATACTAAATATGGCGACGAAAAACCGAAAACCGAGTAAAGGAGAGCTGTCGAGGACGCTATTGAGAATAAAAAACTGAGATTATGAGTAAGAAGAAAAATATCGATTTAAGTGAGTTGGATGCCTTGCCTGAACTCTTCGATGGCAAGCATCAGGTAGTACCCATCATTGCAAATGGCG
>JAGBIR010000087.1 GCA_017934845.1 Alistipes sp.
TATTAATATATCCTAATATTGTTTATTTAAGGAACGAAGCAAACACGTTTTTAATTGTAGGGAACGATGTTTTTATCTTCTCCGCTATCATATCTCGTGCCACCCACTCGGCAGCAACAATACCCTCCTCGCGTTGCGGCACAGGCTGAGTCTTTTCGTCGGCCGACATCTCAAACCACGACGTGTACTTCATCTCCCACTTACCAAATAGGTTATAACAATGAACCGTCGAACACAACTCTCGCTCGACACGCGATGCCCTGACGCCAGTCTCCTCGGCCACCTCACGCACAGCACACTCCTCCATCGATTCGCCCTCCTCGCGATGCCCTTTGGGCAAATCCCAACGGCTATTACGACATATCATCACCACCTCGTCATCGCCACTCTTCACTATACCTCCGGCAGCCTCAACCCACACAAACTCATTAGCCAAACTATCGAAAGCCTGCTGAAGATCATCACATATAACGGCAACTTTGTTGTAATTTCCGAGAAAAGTGATTATCTTCGCTCTTGAAAAGTTGTCATCACCATTTTGCTTAACGGCAAAATAACCTTCGGGGGCTGCTTCATAGGTAAAAAGCAACTCTTTGTCGGCAAAATATACTCGGATTTTTCCATCAGCGTCGGCCGACGGAAGAGTATAAACACCTGCCGCGATAGGTTTGGTTGAAGCAACATTTTTTATTGAAAAATCGTTCTGTGCGGTCATAGTTTCTGTTCTGTTCGGTTTTCAAATAGCAAAAATACTAAATTTGAAGTTAAACCTCTATAAAATCGTATGAAAAAATTATCATTTATTATGGCTTTTGCAGCAATGACGTTGGCAGCCTGCTCACCAAAGGAGCAACCCGCAACGCTCATCATCGACAATGCACTCACGGCTGAAGAGATCGCACAAGCGCGTCTTACACCTGCCGTTATCTGGAAAATGGGACGTTTGGGTAGCGCAACGCTCTCACCCAACGGCGAGAAGGCTCTCTATACCGTTACTCGTTACAACATGGCCGAGAATCGTGGCTTGACACAGATTTATGTGCGCGATATGGCCTCTGGCGAGGTTGCGGAGCTTACCGACAACACATCCAACAACAACGACCCGAAGTGGAGTGCCAATGGCGAGAAGATCTACTTCACATCGAATCGCAGCGGTTCGATGCAGCTATGGTCAATGGATGCACAGGGCGGCAGCCTCGTTCAGATTACCGATGTCGAGGGTGGCATCGAGGGTTATGGCGTTACAGCAGCCGACGACAAGCTATTTTACATCAAGACCGTACACGTTACTGACGTAAAGTCTTCACATCGTTATGAGGATATGGACAAATCGAAGGCTCGTATCTACGACGATTTGATGGCTCGTCACTGGGATTATTGGGATGAGGGCGACTACCGCCATGTATTTATTGCCGACATTACAGCGTCTCCTATCAAGGAGGGTACCGACATCATTGGAGCCGATGCAGCTTGGGATTCGCCGTTGGCACCCTACTTCGATGCTTCAGAGATTGCTTGGAGCAACGATGGAAAGAAACTCGCATACACTTGCAAGAAGCTCACCGGTGCAGCTTATGCCGTATCGACCGACTCCGATATCTACATTTACAACACCGAGGACGGCTCGACACTCAACATCAACAAGATTAAGACCAACGCAGGTATGCGCATTATGGAGTTTGTAGGCTACGACCGCTACCCTGTTTGGTCACCCGACAATACGAAGTTGGCATTCTGCTCGATGGCAACCCCCGGTTATGAGTCTGACAAAGATCGCCTCTATATTTACGACGTAGCAAGTCAGGAGCATACCGATCTTTCGCTCGATTTCGACCA
>JAGBIR010000088.1 GCA_017934845.1 Alistipes sp.
CAACGATGCGAACAGCATCGTGTCGAGGTTTTATGGGCAATAAATAATTTGCCACACCACTCGCATTTTTTCTGAATGTCGATGTTACTAGCCATTTCATTTATCTTTTAATTTCGCCAAAAATGTATCTCTGCGTCTCACTGTGTCTCACAGCGTCTCATTTTTCCATCACCTCGCCAACGCAAAATCGCATTTCGAGCGGCGAGGTACACAGGAGGTACAAAAACAGGCGTAAAAAGGCTTAGCAACGATTAACAACGATGCTTGCACAAACAAAAATAGCACCCGTAAAGAGTGCTATATTAATCATTTATGATTGATTTAACTTACTTATAATCAACTACTTATTTGCCGATGCAGAAGTTGGCGAAGATTGAGTGGAGGATGTCGTCCGAGGAGATTTCGCCTGTGATGGTGCCTATATGGTGGACAACTTGGCGGATATCTTCGCTCAAGAGGTCGGTCGGGATTCCCGTACGCAGTCCCGCAATTGCAGCCGTCAACGCCTCATTAGCCTGACACAGAGCATCATAGTGGCGGCGATTCGAGACTATAACATCGCCCGCATAGGCTGCCGTAGCATCGGCCGCCAATAACAGCTGGCGTTGCAGCTCTGCCATTCCACTACCCGTCTTTGCCGAGATAACAATGGTCGGAACCACCACGTCCTTCACAACGTCGCGCTCGCGCAAATCGGCCTTGGTAAGCACGCGATAAATCTTCTGGCCCTCCTGCACCTCATAGCCCGCCAAATCGTCGGCCACGTTACTATCGGGATCATCAGTCAGCCAAAGTATTATCATCGCACGGCGCATAGCCTCCGTAGTGCGCTCAATGCCCATACGTTCCAACTCATCGGCCGAGTCGTGCAGGCCCGCAGTATCGATAAAGCGGTAGTTCACACCGCCAAGATTTTTCACCACCTCGACAGTATCGCGCGTCGTACCTGCAATGGCCGACACCATAGCGCGATCCTCCTCGGCCAAGGCATTCAGCAGCGTACTCTTGCCCACATTTGGGCGACCGGCAATAGCCACCGTAACGCCCTGTTTCAGAGCATTTCCCAAAGCAAACGAATCGCTTAGTGTAGTAATAGCACTGCCAAGTTCCGCAAGCAGGCTTTTTAATTCCGCCCTATCGGCAAACTCAACATCCTCCTCCGAAAAATCGAGTTCCAGTTCCAGCAATGACACTATCTGCACCAATCTCTCGCGCAGATTGGCAAGCGTAGAGGAGTATCCGCCACGCATCTGGGTCGATGCCACAGCATAGGCCGCACGCGAATCGGCGGCAATAATATCGGCAACAGCCTCGGCCTGCGACAGATCCATTCGTCCTGCCAGATAGGCGCGACGCGTAAACTCTCCCGCCTCGGCCATTCGGGTACCGGCCTTGATAAAGAGTCCAAGGATGCGCTCAACGACATATCGTGAGCCGTGAGTTGATACCTCGACCGTATCCTCGCCCGTATAGGAGTGCGGCGCGCGGAAGATGGTTACCACAACATCGTCAGCCACCTCCTCGCCATCCATAATATAGCCATAATGAGCCGTTGCCGCAGCCGCCTCGCTCAATGCCCTACGACCACGAAAAATACTATCGCACAACTCAATTGCGCGACTTCCGCTCAAGCGTATTAGGCACAAAGCACCTCCCGCAGGCGTTGCAGGGGCGACAATAGTATCGTGGTCGTCGAAAATCATACTCCGCTATCTCTCGATTCTCAAACGCTGGCCCTCGCGCAGAGCATTAGCATTGCGGATGCCATTCCAGCGCATAAGTTGCTTAACCGTTACGCGATATTTACGGGCAATAGCACCCAGCGTATCGCCACGCTTAACCTTATAATATATAATAGATGTCTCTGCCATCTTCTTTGCCACGGTGCTCGGGTTGAGATACTCCTTCAAATAGAGCGAATCCTTGGCAAAAATCGAATCCTGATTCATCACATAGTCTGTCAATCGATTCGAGGGCAAGACGAGTGCATAGCTCGACGAAGTGGCAGGCACGATATCGAGTTTATATTGCGGGTTGAGCATCTTCAAAGTCTCGGTCGTAACATCAATCGTAGAGGCTACCTGACCGAAATGCAGCAAGCGGTTAACCTGCACGGTATCGACCGCCACGGGCATTGGCGGAGGCGTAACGCCAATATTATGAGCCGTATGGTAGGCATAGGCATACGATGCTGCGATAAATGCCGGCACATAGCCGCGAGTCTCGGCAGGCAGATACCAATATACCTCCCAGAACGATTGCGGATTACCACCCGCGCGCGCCAAAGCCTTATTCACATTACCCGGTCCGCAGTTATAAGCCGCAATAGCCAAGCTCCAATCGCCGTACATCTTATAGAGGTCTTTCATAAAACGGCACGCCGCCCTTGTTGACTTGACGGGGTCGTAACGCTCGTCAATCATCGAATTAATCTGCAAACCATACGAGCGGCCCGTCGATGTCATAAATTGCCACAAACCGGCAGCTCCGGCACGCGACATTGCCGTAGAACGCAATGCCGACTCGATGATTGCCATTGCACGCAACTCGACAGGCATTTCGGCCTTGATAAGTTCCTCCTCGATCATCGGGAAGTAGTACTGCGCCAACGACAACACGCTCTTCATAACGCCCTCGGGCTGCGTATATCGCTGAATAAACGAACGCACGATAGAGTTATAGGGGAGGTGAATTGGCGAGACCAAACGCTTCAGACGCGCCTCATACAACGAGTCGAGCTTTGCATCACCCTCAACCTTTTCAGGCTCGCAGATATACTCCTTGAAGAACTGCTCGAAGCTCTGATCAACCTGCTGCTGGCGAAGTTGTGCAGCCAGAGAGTCGGCCACAGCGGGAGAGTAATCAACAAATTGCTTACTCTGCTTCTTCGCCCCACTCTCGCCCACGACCAATGCCGTTTGAGGTTTTAGCTGACGCCAATCGCGCTCTCTTTCGCGATACTTCTCGACAAGCGAAGCCAACGAATCGGCTCTCTCACGCTCGGCGGCAAGTTGCTGTTTTACTGAAAGTTTCTTCTTTTTGGGCCACTGCGCAAATGCCTCCGAGGGCATAGCCATCGTAAGCATCAACAGGGCAAAAATAGTCTTAATTGCTATCTTGCTCATAAATAATTAAAATGTCACATTAAGATTAACGCCAAACACGGGCGATGATCCGTAAATATTGGAAGATTGATAATCGAACATCGGGTCAAGGCGCACGGTAAGATCGTCCGAGACATCGAAATCCTTCAGGTGGGCATCCACGTGGGCATCAATAATTTGGAAGGCATATACCGCAGCCGTCATAATCAGACACAAGTCACGATTACGGCGATACGCATCACGCAGATTCTTAAGGTATGTTGCCGAATAGCGGCCGCGGAACTCATCCTTCGACACTCCCTCGGGATAGTTACCCGGATTAAGGTCGAAATCGGCTCGCAGGGCATAGGCGGTCTTAAATCGCTTAAAGCCTCGGTTATTCCAATCGACAACATATACCATCGACGCCATACCACCCAACACGATAGGCACACGCCAATAACTCTTGTTATAGATCTGTCCCGCGCCGGGGCATATCGTCGAGAGTGTGGTAGCCTTCTTGACGTTTGACACATCGTTTGTCGAGTAGTTAACAGCCGCATCGCCCAAGAAATAGATATACGATGCCAGAGCCGCGCCCCACAACAGCTGACGCTTTGTATTCGAGCGAATCATATCGCCCTGCACCTGATTCAGCTCCTCGGTACGGTACAGGCCATCGGCAATCAGTTCGTTGTAACGTGTTTTCAGGGGTTTATATACGCTATTCTGATGCACAGCCAAGCCAATCGAAGCACCCATCGTACCATAAAGGATGGGCAACTTCCAATATTGCTTATTATATATCTGGCCATAACCGGGCAGAACGGCACTCACCATACACACGCGCGACAACGATACCGAATCGCCAAACCAACGCTCGGGAGGCAAGATATTACCATTGGCATCGAGACGCCCCTGCGAAGCGGCCTTATCTCGCATACGGTAGTAGCGCGAAATTGAGTCCTGACGCTGGCGCGCCTGCTTAGCCAAAATCTTCAGACGGTTTATTGAATCCGACTTCGATAGTTTCACCGTATCGCGTTTTGCGCGTAGCGAGTCGGGCAAATCCTGCATCATACCTCCTGCGACGGTATGCTTCACGCCACGACGCAGATTTTGTGCCGAGGCATCAACACCCGACAGCATCACCATAAGCATCACAACTGCACACACGCCCCACGCACCGCACAAGATACGCATACGCTGAAAAATCTTGGTTATTACACTCGAAATCGTTACTCTCATATTCACTCTCATTTCGGCTTATCTCTCACGCAGTCGCTCAATAAAGGTCTCGATATCGGCATCGCTCGCAAAGTCGATGACAATCTTACCGCCACCCGACTTACTGCGCTTTATGCTGATATTCTGCGAGAAGTAAGGCTCCAACTGCTCTACAAGGCGCGAATACGACTCGGGATACTCCTCCTCGTTCTGCTCCTTCGACTTTGGATTCTCTGCAAGTTTGCGTGCCAGCTCCTCGGCCTGACGCACCGACAGAGCCTTCTTAAGACAACGCTTCAACGCCCAGAGCTGATTCTCGGCATCGATACCTGCAATAGCCTTTGCGTGGCCCATAGTAATCAAGCCCTCCTTCAAAGCCAACTGCACCTCATCGGGCAGATTCAGCAGACGCATATAGTTCGACACCGTAGAGCGTTTCTTACCCACCTTGTCGGCCATAGCCTCCTGTGTAAGGCCACACTCCTCGATAAGTCGCTGCATACCAAGAGCTATCTCAATCGCATTCAAATCCTGACGCTGGATATTCTCCACCAACGCCATAGCGTGCAGATTCTCGTCATCGGCCTCGCGGATATATGCCGGCAGAGTCTCCAAGCCCACCATCTGCGAAGCACGCCAACGACGCTCACCGCTGATTATGATATATTTGTCGCCCTCGGCCTTGCGCAAAGTTACGGGTTGGATAACGCCCAACTGACGTATCGAGTCGGCCAACTCCTGCAACGCCTCCTCATCGAAACGCTTACGGGGCTGCGTTGGATTGGGTATAATCTGCGAAATTGCAATCTCGTCCATACGGCTCATAGGAGCTGTCTTTACAGCTACTTTTTCTGTACCGAAAATGGCATCGAGACCTCCACCTAAACCTTTCTGTTTCATATTATTCGGTCTGTTTCTTGTTTACTTTTTTACGATTACGCTTCAAAAACTCGCGTGCCAGCGTCAAATAGTTCACCGAGCCGGTAGCCGAAGCGTCGTACAACATTACGGGCTTACCGTGCGACGGAGCCTCGCCCAAGCGGATATTACGCTGGATAACAGTATCGAAAGCCAACTCGCCAAAGTGGTCACGCACCTCGGCTGCCACCTGATTATTCAGGCGGTTACGCATATACATCGTAAGCACGAAGCCCTCAATCTCCAATTCGGGATTCAAGCCACCCTTAACCAACTTAATGGTATTCAACAGCTTGCTCAAACCCTCAAGCGCCAAGTACTCGCACTGCACGGGAATCAACACCGAGTCGGCGGCCGTCAAAACATTAACGGTAGTAAAGCCCAACGAAGGCGAACAATCGATAAAGATATAATCATACTTATCTCTTACCGACGCCAACATCTCTTTTATTACAAAGTGGCCATTCTCCATCTTTGGCAACTCGGTATCGGCCGCCACAAGCTGGATACTCGAGGGCAGCAGCCACAACTTTTTAATATCGGGACTCTGCAAAATAACCTCTTCGGCACGTTTTTCGCCCACGATACATTCGTATATGCCATCGAGTTCGATATCGAATCCCTAACCCGAAGTGGCGTTTGCCTGTGGATCGGCATCCAACAACAGCACCTTCTTGCCCAACAAGGCCAGCGAAGCTGCCAGATTTATAGCGGTAGTAGTTTTACCCACACCACCCTTTTGATTTGCCAATGCAATGACTTTCGACATATTACTATTTCAATCTATCAATTTTAGGTTCCACCCCACTCTGCCTGCTATCGCCTTACGGCTGCGCTCTGTAAATAAACACCTTACAGAAAAGAGTCGGATATAATCGGACAAATTTAATGAAATTAAATTAAATAACACAAACGTTGGCGAAAAATGATTAACTTTGTCACTCAAACAGTAGAATATCGTTATGCAACAAGAGCAAAATAACAAGTCACGAGAAGAGTCAAAAG
>JAGBIR010000089.1 GCA_017934845.1 Alistipes sp.
ATGAAGTTAAATACTTTATATGAGGTGCTGCAGGCGAGCGTAAAGAAATTCTCGGAGCGCATAGCATTTTCTATTTGGCGTGGTGACGATGTGTCGTACAAGGAGGTTGGTGAGCGCGTCGAGAAGATTCAGACAATGCTCAAGGATGCTGATCTTCAACCCGGTGATCGCGTTGCAATCTTGAGTAGTAGCGTACCTAACTGGGGCGTTAGTTACTTTGCCATTACATCGGCAGGTTATGTTGTAGTGCCTATTATGCCCGATTTTACTTCGGAAGATATCGACCGAATTGTTGAACATTCAGAGTCGAAGGCATTGTTCGTTTCGGATAAACTCTTCTCGAAACTCTCAAAGCAGACAGCCGAGAAATTAAACCTTGTTGTCCGAACAAAGAATCTCGGAATCCTGTCGCAGAAAGTTTCGGGCGGAAATGGAACGACTCGCATCCCGCAGCCCGAGGATTTGGCCACTATAATCTACACTTCGGGAACAACGTCGCAGCCTAAAGGTGTAATGCTGTCGCATTATAACCTCTGTTCGCAGTTGGAGATGATCGATAAGTTGTTTATGGTGTACGAAGATGATATTTTCTTGTCTGTCTTACCTTTGGCTCATACCTATGAGTGTACGATCGGTCTTATTCTGGCGTTCTATCACGGTTCGCATGTTGTATATTTGGATAAAGCTCCTACGGTATCGGTATTGTTGCCTGCGCTGAAAGAGGTGCGCCCTACGGTTATGCTTACCGTGCCTTTGATTATCGAGAAGATTTATCGCGGCTCGGTGCTTAAGAAGTTTACTTCATCGCCATTTATGGCAAAGATGTATGGCGTAGGCTTCATTCGTCGCATACTGCACCGTATTGCCGGTAAGAAGTTGGTACAGACCTTCGGTGGCCGTTTGCGTTTCTTTGGCATTGGTGGTGCGAAATTGGATCCTACGGTCGAGCAGTTCTTGCAGGAGGCTCGTTTTATCTATGATATTGGCTATGGTATGACCGAGACAGCCCCTCTGTTGGCAGGTGCTGTTGATGGAATGTTGCGCGTAGGCTCAACGGGCCCATTGCTAAAGGGTGTTGAGGGCCGTTTGGAGAATGTTAATGCTGAGACAGGTATCGGCGAGTTGGTTGTTAAGAGCCCAAGTCAGATGATTGGCTATTACAAGAATGAGGAGGCTACGAAGGCCGTCTTTACCGAAGATGGCTGGTTCCGTACGGGCGATTTGGCAAGCTTTGACCCCGATGGCTGGCTCTATATTCGCGGCCGACTGAAGAATATGATTCTTGGCCCGAGTGGCGAGAATATCTATCCCGAGGATATCGAAAGCGTATTAAATCGCCACGTATTTGTTACCGAGTCGCTTGTAACCGAGCAGGAGGGTAAGTTGGTGGCACTGGTAAATATCGACAAGGAGGCTATCGAGGCACGCTATGCCGAGATGGTCGAGACGTGGAATCATAAAAAGGAGGAGTGGATTAAGTTCCGCGACCAGATAATGGAGGAGGTTAAGCAGTATGTTAACGAGCGCGTTAACCGTAATTCGCGTATCTCGGAAGTTGTCGAGGAGGAGCAGGAGTTTGTAAAGAGTCCGACCAAGAAGATTCGTCGTTTCTTGTATGAGAATCGCGGTAAGAAGCAGGCTGACTCCAACAAAAAATAGTCGATACTATTGCTTTGAACTTTTACCGCCAAAAACGTGAATTATTATGAGACAAGGATTTGATAATGACAAATATTTGAAGATACAATCCGAGCAGATTAAAAAACGCATTGCTGAGTTCGGCGATAAATTGTATCTTGAATTCGGTGGCAAGCTATTCGATGATAACCACGCAAGCCGAGTCTTGCCGGGCTTTCATCCCGACAGTAAGTTGCGTATGTTGATGCAACTGAGCGATTATGCCGAGATACTAACGGTTATCAGTGCCATTGATATCGAGAAAAATAAGATGCGTAGCGATCTCGGAATCACCTACGATGAAGATGTGTTGCGTCTGCGTGCCGAGTTCGAAAAGGTGGGATTATATACAGGAGGAGTCGTGGTAACGCACTATAATGGTCAGTCGAGTGCCGATGCCTATCGTACTCGACTTGAGCGACTTGGCATCAAGGTTTATTATCATTACACCATCGAGGGATACCCTAATAATGTGGCGCTGATCGACTCCGACGAGGGCTTCGGCAAGAATGATTTCGTCGAGACCTCGCGCCCGCTGGTTATCGTTACAGCCCCGGGCCCGGGAAGTGGTAAGATGGCGGTCTGTCTGAGTCAGCTTTATCAGGAGAATAAGCGTGGCGTCAAGGCCGGATATGCCAAGTTTGAGACCTTCCCCGTGTGGAACCTGCCGCTGAAACACCCCGTAAATATCGCATACGAGGCTGCTACGGCCGATTTGAACGATGTGAATATGATCGACCCGTTCCATCTGGAGGCGTATGGTAAGATTGCGGTCAATTACAACCGCGACATCGAGATTTTCCCCGTTCTGAATGCCATCTTCGAGGGTATCTATGGCGAGAGTCCCTATAAGTCGCCTACCGATATGGGCGTCAACATGATAGGCTTCTGTATGAGTGCCGAGGATGTATGCTGCAATGCGGCTCGCGAGGAGATCATCCGTCGCTATTACTACGCTCTGTGTAAGTTGGCCGAGAAGGGCGATAACGAGAACGAGGTGAATAAGATATCGCTCATCTTGAAGCAAGCAAAACTCACTACCGAGTATCGCCGTACGACGGTTGCGGCCCACGAGCGTAAGGAGTTGTGCGGTGGCTGCGCTACGGCGGCTATCGAGCTGCACGATGGTACGATTATTACGTCACGCACAAGTTCGCTGCTTGGCTCAAGCGCGGCTCTGCTGCTTAATGCACTGAAGCATCTGGCCGATATTCCACACGAGAAGAAACTTATCGCCGAGAATCTTATTGCACCTATCCAGAAGACTAAGGTTGAGTATCTGCACGGCCATAATCCGCGCCTGCATACCGACGAGGTGCTTGTTGCGCTATCGCTCTTGAGTAATCACGACGAGGATTGCCGCAAGGCACTCGATCAACTGCCGAAGCTGCAGGGCTGTCAGGTGCACTCAACGGTGATGCTGAGCGAGGTAGATCGCAAGATTTTCCACAAGCTTGGCGTCGGCCTAACGTGCGATCCTGTCAAGAAGATGGATTAACTCTCTATTATATATTAAATACTGATTTAGCCACCTCTTTGCATGGTGGCTTTTTTGTGTCTTATTATTGCAGGAGTGCAATTTGTCAACAATAATTGTCTCATAGGTTAACTAATAAGGGTAAAAATTGTATTTCTATAAATTAATTCGTATATTTACCTTGCTAACCAATAAAATGAGTGATTATGAAAAAGTATTTAGCAGAAATGATCGGAACTATGGTTCTGGTGTTGATGGGTTGCGGTAGCGCGATTTTCTTTGGTTGTACCGAGCCAGCAGAAGTGTTGGCTGTGGCTATTGCATTCGGCTTGTCGGTTGTTGCGATGGCTTATACGATTGGAGGTATTTCCGGATGTCATATTAATCCTGCTATTACGCTCGGTGTATGGCTCTCTAAACGTATGCCCGGCAAGGAGGCTGCAGGTTATATGCTCTTCCAGGTGATTGGTGCAATTATAGGCTCGACTATCCTCTATGCGTTGACTTCGACAGGTGCATTTGCCGACTCTACGGCTACGGGTGCAAACTCATTCGATGCCCCCGAGTTGTGGCAGGCATTTATTGCCGAGGTGGTGTTTACATTTGTTTTTGTGCTGGTGGTGCTTGGCACAACTGATTCCGAGAAGGGTGCAGGCAATTTGGCAGGCTTAGCTATCGGCTTGACGCTTATTCTCGTGCATATCGTGTGCATACCTATCACCGGAACGTCGGTTAACCCCGCTCGCTCTATTGGGCCGGCACTCTTTGCTGGCGGTCAGGCTTTGAGCCAACTATGGCTGTTTATCGTAGCTCCATTTGTGGGTGCTATCTTGTCGGCTGTTGTTTGGAAGTGCCTCAGCTGCAAATGTTCTTGCGAGAAGAAATAGGGAAGCACTCTCTTAATCTGATTATAATCACCTTTCGCCTTCGTGCGGGAGGTGATTCTTTATAACAGATGTTATATTGTTGGCAAGACAATATTCGGCATATTAAAACTTCCCTTCCGCAAAATCCGCAGCGCAAAATAGCAGAGAAATATAAGTATATAAATCGGGGCGACCTTATAAAAGACCGCCCCGATTATTTATATCGGTCGCGCAATTTATATTGCTTTCTCTTCGAATTTGCCAAAATTAGCAACACGAAATATTACTTTCAACATCTCCTTGTAGTCGCGATTTATATATACAAAGAAAATCCTCAATTTGTATCGGTTCAAGCACATTAAAAGCCGAGAATTTTTCGACAAACACCTCTTTTGCAATCTTCTTTCCTTTAACACCTATTGCAGCAGCACCCACAACAGTACCTGCGTGCATATAGACATACTGCGGATATACCTCTCGCTCATTGCCAATACAAGTTGCAGTGTCGTAAACAGACAACTCGCCAATACCCGTAATACGCAACAT
>JAGBIR010000090.1 GCA_017934845.1 Alistipes sp.
TTGCTATGAATCTCGGGCTTAAACAAATTGATGCAGATAAACACTACAGACATCATCGTACTGAACGATAGAATCCATCGATATCGCCATCGCGTATAGACCAATATGCCCGCCACCGACAGGAAGAACGAATACCACAATCGCGTCTCGCCCATAGTTCGCATAGGAGGTCGCTCAAGCGTAAGCCACATTCCTACTATAAAGGCAAAAAAGATAAGCGAGCCGACAACCGACAGTGCCGTTGCGGGCCATACCCTCCGACTGCGATAAGCCACCGCAGCACCTGCCACCCAGCACACAACAGCTGGCAAAGCAAAATATATAAGGTCACTCCACATCATTTCTCACCTCTCTTTCTTCCTCCTGCAGTTACAAACATCACCACGGCTGACGCCAGCACCAGCCACAGCGCAACATGCACAACACTCCACCAACCATCACGCACACACTCCACTACGCTCATCGTACTCCATCGGCCTCGCTCGGTATCGTATCCCGACTGATAGATATGCCACACACCTACGCGCGCAGGATGGTTTACCTCCAAATCGAAACGCTCTATGCTACCATCAGCCTGCTGCACCTCGATGCGCGAGAGAAAGCGTTTAGGCTCGGGATTGGGCATCACAATAGCATTGCCACCTCTCATCGGAACAGTTGCCGCCGCAAAGATGTGGCTTCCGGCACTCACCCAACCCTCTATACTCTCACCCGACACAACATTAGTAGCCTCTACATAGGCCGCGTGCGCTGCACCGACGTGTTGCATTGCGCTATAACTCTCCTTCTCGGGCATACGGCCCGCCATAGGCAGATACTCCTTTACCGAGAATTGCCAATCGCCTACAACGCCTGCACCATCCTCGACCGACAAATACTCCTTCGACAGCTGTCCCGTCGTACCATCATAGAGATAAAGTTTTGGCGAATACTCATCAAGTTGAAAATCGCGCAGCGTAACCACAAATGGCAACTCGCGTCGCATACCATCGGCATCGGCAGCCTCGTAGGTTGGTTGATCGAGATACAAAGGCACTCTCACACGCAACTTATCACCGCTACCAAACGTAGCGGCGACCAACGCAACAAACACCGCCGTATGTGAAAGAATCGGTGCCAACTTACGTTGCCGCACCCATCGCCAATCATCCACAACGGCCATGCCTAACGATGTTATAAAGTTAAGCAAAAGAAGATTGAACACCCACAACGAGGTCATACGCGTAAAACCCAAAGCCCCCGCAACACCCTCGGTCGTTCCATCTTGGCGAGTGAGTCCAAAGATAAGCAGCATTACAACCATCGAAGCCAAAGCCACAACCGACTGACGGGCATCGCGCAACGATCGCACCCACTTCCACCTATCCTCCATCGAATAGGCCAGCACCAGCAGATAGAGGTAATTCACCGCGGCAATAGCACTCCACGGATAGCGTAGGAAGCTATTATCCAGATCGCCAACCGCAATCTGCAACACCACGCCTGTCAACGCAATAACGGCGCAACGAATTACAGGTTTATACCAAGAAGTATTCAACTCTCAAAATTATTAATAAAGATTAGAGAGATTAGGGATTCTAATTCAAACCCCTAATCTCGCTAAATAAACTCGATTCTTATATCTCGGCTCTCGCTACGCCTGCTCCCACTGCTGACGCAACAACTCAACAGCTGCCGGCACGGTCACTGCGCGATCGCCCTTCGTACCGCACTCGAAGCTCACATAGTAAGGATACTCCAGCTCCTTCAGTGCGCGCATACCGTCAACATAGATATCCTTCTCGCCATCCTCGCCCGGCATAACTCGACGACCACGACTTGCTACGTGTACATGCTGCAGATACTCCTTACCTGCCGCCATAAATGCTGCGTAGTCTGAAGTCTCCTCCTGCATATGCCAGAAGTCGCCCATACACTTAACGCCCTTGCTCTGCGAATCACGGCAGATAGCCGCAGCATCAGCCACCTGACGCAAGTAGTGTGCCTCACGACGATTCAACGGCTCGAGAATTACGGTAGTATTATGCTTCAAAGCATATTCGCCCAACTCGTGCATCTGCTCGCACAGATACTCTCGTGTCTCCAACGTATGGGGAAGGCTCGGAGTCTGGTGGTTAAACACCGGCACCATGATTACACCCGTTGAGCCCAACGCACCCGCAGCAGCAATAATATCGCGCATAGTAGAGTCAAACTCTGCCTTCACTGCCGGATCTTCGGCCAAGAGGAAGCCCTTAAAGCCTGCACAGATAGCCGACACCTTGATGTTACGGCCACTCAATGCTGCCTGAATCTCCTCGACGCGTGACGCAAGTTTACCACCCCATGGCTCGAAGCCCACTACACCGAGCGACTCCATATAATCCAACTTCTCGTTCAAGCTCTCGCCCGGAGCGATACCCTCCTGAAACGACAACTTCAACTCAACTGCAGCCTTCTTTGGCTCGCACGATGAGAGCATACCCATAGCCGACGATGCTACGGCAACCGATGCAGCACCCATCAAAGATGACTGCAAAAACTCTTTTCTATTCATATCTGCGTTTTTATATCTTCGTTAATAAGCAAAAGAGCGGAGAGGGACACACTCTGCCCCACCCCGCACTTATACAATCTCATCTATCGAAACTATTTACCCGGCACGGGAACGGTATATTTCGACATATCCATCTTGCCCATCTCCAACTCCTCGGGCATATAGTTCAAATCCGACTGGCTAATCTCGTCCCAAGTAACTGTCGCACCGGTATAAGCCGCCTCGCGGCCCATAATACCTGCCAAGCAAGAGATTACGCACTCCTCAGCCTCGACATGTGACTCGCCGCTACGAATGTGGTTAATCAAATCGACATGCTCCAAAGTGTAGGGGTTACGCTGCTGGTAGGTAGCCTCCTCGGCCTCCTTATCGAACTTCCATATAACGTTGCCCGCCAAATCCTTAATCTCGTGGTCGTAGCTATTCCAAGAGCCCTTTGTACCCTGAATATACTCGCCAATGTTGGTGCTTGTACCATCAATCTGGCGGCACATACTATGAAGGTGAATACCATTCTCCATCTCGAAATCGACGCTGAACTGGTCGTACTGGTCGCCCGTAATACGACGATGACGCGCACCAAAAGCAGTAGCCTTAACCGGCTTCAGACCCGAGAACCACAAGAACACGTCGATATTGTGAACGTGCTGCTCGACGATATGGTCGCCCGACAGCCACTTCCAGTTAACCCAGTCGCGAATCATCCACTCGGTATCACTCCATCCCTTCTGACGCTCACGATACCACAACATACCCTGATTCCAATATACATTACCACCGGTAATCTCGCCAATCAAGCCCTCCTGCACCTTCTGGAATGCCTCAACATAGGGACGCTGATGGTGACGCTGTGTACCCGTAACAACGCTCAAGCCCTTGGCCTTTGCCTGCTTTGCCGTTGCCATAACCGAACGGTAGCCCTTTGGATCAACTGCGATAGGCTTCTCGAGGAATGCGTGAACACCCTTCTCGGTAGCGTACTTAAACTCCAAAGGACGGAATGTAGGAGGAGTTGTACAGATTACGTAGTCAACACCCGAGTCGATAACCTTCTTATAAGCATCGAAGCCAACGAAGCAGTTCTCGGCAGGTACATCCTGCTCAAACTTCTCCTTCAATGTAGCGCGCAACTTCTCGACCCTCTCGGGGAACACATCGCCCAAAGCCCATACCTTAATACCATTTGCAGCCTTCAAAGTATCGACCACAGCACCTGAACCACGACCGCCACAGCCGATTACGCCGACCTTAAGTTCGCGACCATCGTCTGCCATATCGGGCAGATTTGGGATATAGTACTCACCGGGCTGCTTCAGAGGTGTGTAAGCGGGAGCCTTCTCACCACAAGAGGTAAGTACGCTCGACGATCCGATCAAAGCACCGGCACCCATCAATGCAGATACCGACAAGAAATCTTTTCTGCTAATTTTGTTACTCATAACCTAGTAGTTTTTATGTTGTTATATTTTATGATTCTTCGCTAATTATTATTTTGCCTCTACGCCCTCGGGCAGCTCGCATACCACGCGGAAGCCGATACCCTTAACATCGGAATACCACCAGATACTCTTTGGGTTCTGCGGATCGGTTCTGAGCCAAGCATCGTGCTGCGTTGAGCGACGTGCCGCGCTACGCAGGTCGGCTGCGTCATCGCCATAATAACCGCCACGCACGACATGCTCCTTACCCGATGCCGGGCCCTTGGGGTCAACTGCACCGTCGGCCATCTGCTCGTAGGCATTTTCGGCATACCAATCCGAGCAATACTCCATAACGTTACCCAGCATATTCTTCAAACCAAA
>JAGBIR010000091.1 GCA_017934845.1 Alistipes sp.
GATCCTTATCCTCGTCGGCAACAGCCAACACACGCCAAGGATATGTACGCTCGCCCTTTGTCTCGGCGATGTAGTCGTGACGGGTCACAACCTTCTCCTGATGACGACGCTCGTGGAGGTATGTGCTGTCGGGAACCTCTACGAAGTAACCTGACAAGCCGCCATCCTTAGGCTCGATGAACATACCGGGGTATGACTCCATATCGGCCTCCATGATAAGCACCTTACCTGCCTCGGCACAATCAACAGCCAAAGGAAGGATGATGGGCTTTGTGCCGTCAACCTCGCTCTGCTTTGTGAGTGTGTAGGGGAACTGGAATGCGTTAGCAATACCGTTTGTATAGGGAATCCACATTGCGGGATCGCCTGCGAAGTTGAACTCCGATGTCTCGTCCTTAACGATTACGCTCTCCTCGTCGAAAGCTGTCTCGAAGCGGTAAGCACAACCCTCGTCAAATACGCGGAAGGTAACGGCTGCGCCATCGCCCAAGTCCAAACGCAACTGGTTGTAGTGCTCGGTTACGGTGTTCTGACGGTGGAAGGGAGCATCCACTGTGCGGTGCATAGTCTCGCGCTTTGCTGTAACCTCACCTGTGCCCTCGCCGATGTTACGGCCGTCGGCCAAGTGCAAAGCGATGTCAGAAGAGTCTAACAGCGGTGCGCCGTGACGTGTTACCTTGTAAGAGAGGTTGTCGGCGGTAGAGACCTCGACAACGAGTGTTCCGTCGGGTGATGTTACCTGGAACTCTGTGCCACGCTCTGTGCCGCAAGATACAGCCAACAGGGTAGCCAACATAAGAGATACTCGTGAAAGTGTCTTCATAATTGTGGGTTATAATTTTATTAGTTTAGCAAATCAACTTTAGCGGTGCCACCCTCCTTAATGCGGAAAGTCTTGGCGGGCTTACCCTGTGCTGCAACGACAACGGTGAGCTTACCCTTGCCGGCGCGTGTTACGGTGATATCAACTACGCTACCGAATGCACGCATCTGCTTGAGGCTCATCTCGGGCCACTCGGTAGGCATGCTGGGAGTGATATCGAACGAACGCATACCTGTGGGGCGGATACCAAACATACCCTCGGTGATGATACGGCAGTAAAGACCGCTCTCTGCCGAGAGGTGACGCTGTGAACCCTCCGGCCAAGCCTCGATCGGGTAGGGAACGTGGTCGCCCAACAAACGGCGGCGTGAGTACTGTGCCAAGAAGTCGGTTGCACGATCAGCATAACCTGCGTTGTAGATACCGCGCAAAGCGTAGAGTGTCGAACGATCCCAGAAAGTGGTGCTGCCGGCAGCTGTCAACAGACCATCCTCGGTCATCAACTCCTTGCTCATCAAAGCCTCGACAGTACCCTCCTTACGATCCATGATGCCAACAACCAAAGGCATGCAGATCCAAGAACGCAATACGTCGTTGCCGTCGTAGTAGCGATATGTGTGGTAGCCACTCATCTCGGCACCGTAGTACTTCTCGATAGCGGCACGCAAATTTCTTGCACGAATCATATAAGTGTCGAGCTCGGCATCCGATGCGCCCAACTCCTCACCAAGCAACTCTGCCGATACCAAAGCATCGTAGTAGAGTGTTGAGGTGCAGAGGTTTGCATCACCATCGGGGAAGCGGCCCTCCAACTCGTCGGTATCCGATGCAACAACGCCCTCGGGAGTAAGCTTGCTGTGGCAGTAGTTCAAGCACCACTTAATGAGTGGCCACAACTCCTGGCTGGTCTTCATATCACCCAAAGCCATCGCAAAGCGAGTAGCACCGTGAGCAATCATAGCTGCATCACCGCGGTCGCCTGCGCCATTCCAGATATCGTCACCCTCGGCGATGATTGAGCTGGGGATGGGCTTACCCTCGTCGTTCATAAAACGAGCGAAGTGCTTGAATTAGTTGATAGCTGACATGTTACCAACGTCGTAACCCAAGAAGGGGAAGAATGGGTTTACATACTCTGCCTGGTCGTTAGCCCAGATAGCAGCGTAGTAAGACTCACCGCCCGGAGCGTGCATATAACCACCACGAGTGTTGATGATTGACTCAGCGGCACGAATCTTCGAGAAGCGGAACTCGCGGTCGATAACATCATCGGGAGTATCCAAAATAAGGCACTTGTCGATATTGCCGTGAACGAAGTCCATACGAGCCTCCAGCTCGGCTGCAACGTCGGTCTTTACGGGACGATCAACAGCGCGGTAAGCCTGGCAGATAACGTCGAAAGTAAGCTCGGCATTGGGAGCCAAGTTGTAGAAACCGTCGCCCAGAATCTCGGTACGGATGCAGTAAGCACCGTCAACACCCTTTGCGGGGTCGGTCTGTGCTGTCTGTGCGAAGTTGGGGATTGAGATAGCGATAGGCTTCTCTGTAATGTTACGCAATGTGTAACGCTCGCACATCATAGGCATACGACGTGAAGGGAAGATAGTACGAGTCATCTTCAACACCGGTGTGGGAGCAGCCTTGCGAGCCGAACCTGTGTTCTTCTTACCGATGTGCCAAAGGCTCTCGACGATAAGTGCGCCATCGAGCTTAACCTTCTCTACCTTCTCGGCCTGAAGTACCAAGCCATTGACACCCAACAATGAGGGGATGTCGGTAGCTACGCGATACATCAAGCTGGCGTGTGTGTTGTTGGGGATGGTACGCAACAAGGGGAATACGAGTGAACGCTCCTGAGTGAATGCGCCCAACTCATCAACGCCCCAACGCATAACAACCGACATCATCTCGCCTGTCATCTCGATGTGGTCGCTGTGAGGGATGTTCTCCTGATTAACCTCCCATACGATGCCCGGACCGTCGCTCTCCAACTGCCAACGCTGTCCGTAAGCCGTAACGGCTACAATCATAGCCACGGCAACAAGTAAAGTTCTCTTTAACATTTGATAGTTTTTTTAGTTTATAATTATTTGTTTCTTTGTATCAAAACAGGATTTCAAAACAATAGTAAAGATTGGTGCGGCAAGACTTAACCTATTGGTAGGAAGCTCTTTACAGCACCAATCTTTATTGCTTAAATATCGCGTGTAAGCTTAATGTCGCGCTTCAAGGTGATCTCCACCTCGCAGCTTTGCTTACCCTCGAACCAGCTATTCTGCAGATACCACAACGGGATCCACGCGTAGCTCTTCTTGCCCTCAAGCTCAACCTCTACGAGGCAGTTGCTGTACTTCACGCCAAACTCCTTCTCGCGGCTGAAAACCTTCTCGGTGGGGAATGTTACCACACCCTCGGCGTCGGTCGAAGTGGTATAAACAGCCTTGGGCTGCACGGTGTAGCTATACCACATTACGGGGTAGAGTCTAACGGCTGCCTTCTCGGCCTTTGTGCCGTCGGCCCAGCGAGCCTTTATGGTGATATTCTCGGGTACGGCCTTCGATACCAAGTCATCGATATCAATGTTGCGGCCCGCTGCCAAGTTAATCATATTAACGGCATAGTCGCTCCAGTGACGCTCGCCATAGGGGTAGTCCATAATGCAACGGGTGCCGAGGTAGGGCATACCGCAGATGGGGTTCTTGTCGGCATCGACCTTCATAGCATAGATGTCGGGGATACCGCGTGCGTGGCCGAACTCGTGGATAATGCCGTCGATAGCCTGCTGCTCGAAGGGCGAGTTGAAGCGATCGTTATGCGTACGAGCGTGGTAAACGGTCTGGAAAGTGTCGCCATACCAGCCGCCGCCCTGCTCCTTGGCATCTGACTTATAGCCATCCATCACAACCAGATAGTCGTGGTCGGGGTGGGGCTTGCCAATCTCCTCGGTTGAGAGACCATCGTAGATGTAGAAGGCATCCCAGTCAACCTCGAAGTGGTGAATCGCAGCAAATCGTGAGTCGTAGTTGAATGCCTTATTCACCTGACGGAACATATCCTTAATCAGGTAAACCACACGCTCCTCGCCACCCAGCGAATCAACCGACGTGCGGTCGATACCAATCTTTACCGTAAATCGGTGGATGGGCTGCGCCTGAATGCTCATTACAACTACGGTAGCGAGCAGTGCGAAAAGTATCTTTTTCATATATCGATTCTCTAATTATGTTTTGACTCGGTTCTCTGTTCTCTGCCTCAAAACTGAAAATTAGTTCTTGAGTGACTCCTCGATGAGCTTCAACTCCTCGGGTGTGTAGCAAGTCTTTGTAACATCCTCGTCGGCAGCCTCCGAAACCTTCGAGAGGAAGTAGAGGAACTTGTCGTAGTTGTTCTCGAACTTGGGAAGCTCGCTATCGGGAGTAGCGTAGAGCTTGCGGAACGCCTGCTTGTAAACATCCCAGCTGAACTTCTCCTTGATGCGGAGGAATGTGTAGTGCAGTGCATCGCCATTGTTCTTAGCCAAGCCTGCGCCGATGGTCTCGTCGTAGAAAATCTTGTAGTAGTTCATAATCTCGGCACCCTTGTAGCATACGTTGCGCTGTGATGCTGTACCGTCGCAAGCCTCCAAGGCGTATGACATACGGAAGTTAGCGAAGATCTCGTCGTTCCAGTTCCAGCTGCCGTCGCCCTTGATGTTGCTGTGAGAGAAGTCGTGACCAATCTCGTGCATAATGCCGAAGCCCCAATCGTCGAACTCTGCTGTACGATTGATAACCTCCTCGACCTTCACGTTGCTGTTCCAGAGGATGGGGTTACCTGCCAAGGCCCAGTAGCCGGGCTCGATGCCGGGGGTGTTGATGATGATAATCTTCTCACCACCATAAGGAGTCTCGCCTACCAAGTCGTGGTATGCCTCATAAACCTTATCGAGGTTAGCCAACCACTGATCCATCTGCTCGTCGGTAATCTGAACCTTCTCCTTCTCCAAGCAGAGCTTGATATGCTCGCCCTCGCGGATGTAGAGTGCGTCGGCAGGAATCTCGGTCACCTTAAGGTTGTCGTACCAAACGGTACCCGAAGCCTTGTTGCCGAGGTAAGTACCCCAAGGGAAACCCAAGCCGCAGCAGATTGTAGCCGAGCCATCCTTGTCGGGGATGAAGTCAACATAAACCTCCTGCCAGTCCTGTGTGTCGTAGAGGAACTTCGAAGCGTTCCACTCCTGATCGCGGTTGTCGGGAGTGAGGTGCAAAACGGCACCGCGGCCACCCTTCACGTCCTTGCACTTAACCATTGCGCTGGCACGGTATAACTTACCACACTCCAAACCTTCGATTTTGTGCTTCGCTGCCAAGTATGTGGGATTTTTGCTTGTAATCTTCACGCAACCTGTGCTGTCGATACCTGCCTCGGCGGCATAGATGATGTTACCCTCGGCCTTGTTCTTGCTGGTGTCCCAGTTGGTCTGGAAGGTAGCAAGGTCGTCGAAGTTGTCTGCAAAGATGAGCTTGTTCTCACCCGAGCAGGCGCAAAGCGCAGCTGCAATAGCGATAAAAATGATTTTTTTCATTGTTTAAGAGTGTGTTATTGTCATTAAATAATATTTATTCTCGGCTAAAAATGCTATAAGCATTTAACGAAACAAAGGTAGTCAAAATTTTATAGTCCGCCAAAAATCAAATAGATAATTATTGCTGTCAAAATCATTATTTTGCAACTATCTGCCGACTATTCACGAAATTCAAAATTTTCGATATATAAATTCTGTGATTTAGTTGGTATGTTAACCATTAATTGTGTAGTGAAAAATGAGCAAAAAAAGCGTCCCAATGAGGTATCGGGACGCTGAGATTTTTTAATTAAATCATCTGATTCACAATATGATTATTCTGGTGAAACGTTTTAATTGGTTATTCTGTAGTGATGGTATAATTCAGGGTCATAGATCCGTTACTAATCATCCCACTTCGTATTCCCGATGGACTATCTATTGTTGTAGATGATAAAAACACATAACATTCCGGATATACCTCTACTGTAGAGTTCAGAACGCTATTCTTCATTTGTTTAGGAGCTGGTAATTGTACCGAGGTTTTCAATGTTTTATAGCCAATTTTGCTAACTTTGATTTCTACAGCTTGTCCTGCTAACTCTTTTTTGAGCACTACAAATGTATTCTCTTTGGAGTTAAATTTAATTTTCTTTTTTGGCGTTATGATAACAACATTTACCTCGTTAAGCTCATATTTACTTTCGGGATGATAGATCTCTTTATCTGCAACATAACCCAGTATGTCGTAGAAACTTAAATATATGCCCTCGCTTGAGCCGGTGAAATCCGCTACGTCGATAAAACCCTGATCCGATTTGTTTACATCTTGTGCGGTGGCGATACTAATGCCAGCAATGATAGTGCAAAAGAGTAATAGAAACTTTTTCATAATAAATAGATTTAGTCAAACAACTAATTAGAGAAACTCCCTTATTTATACAAAAATAAATTATAAATTTTATATAAACAAAATTTATTGAATATTATTGCTGTCAAAATCATTATTTTGCAACTATCTGCCGACTATCTTCTGCTTGCTGATTTTTTCGGCCCTTCGCCCTGCAAAATAAACAGTGTTTGTCGGGTGTTTGGCTGGTGATTTGGGAGAGTTTTTTCTGCTGTTAATTTCGCCCCTAATGTAGGGGAGATCTCCGTTAGGACAGAGGGGTATAATCATTCCCGCACTGCAAGCTATTATTCCTTGACTAAATATTATCAACGTCCAAAAAAAAGAGCGGTCAACCGACCGCTCCTCGAAGTGTGAAATAATTTACTTTATCCACTTTCTCTTTATCGATGCAATCTCCTCTTCGGTGAGCAGATCCCAAACATCAATCTCGCGCTTATGTACCTCTGTGGCGAAGCGTGAGAGCGTATTGATGAAGTGCTCGAACTTATACCAGTTGTTGCTGTCGCCCGAGTAACCATTGGCGTGCAACTCTCTGAATGTAAGGCGGAAAGGCTCCCATCCGAGGGTCTTCTCGTCGGCCAGATTTGCCAGCACATAATGCACCGCATTGTCGTTCATTCCCGATGAAGATTTAAGCGTCTTGTCGTAATCCTGCTTATACATTTTGAGAATCTCGCGACCCTTGTACATCTTCTTCTGCGTGTCGCTGTTGCCACGCTGATAGACGCCATAGCCGGTCTTCTCCAGACCATACTGCATACGGAAGTTGGCGAACATCTCGTCGTTCCAGTTCCAGCTGCTGTTGCCAATGTGGTTGAACGTGTGACCCATCTCGTGCATCATACCGAAATCCATCGACGAATGTTCGTGAATGGCGTTGAAGCTCTCCAACTGGTAATTATTTTTGTTGTTCCACAGAATGGGCAGACCCGCCAATGCGAGGTGGCCTTTGTCGATACCCTTAGTTGTGAGGATACCCAGTCGGCGACCGTCATAGGGTGTGCTGCCAACCAGATCTGCATAGGCCTCATACATATCGTCAACGCGCTTTAGCCAAGCATCCACCGATGAGTCGGGAATCTTGATTTGTGACGGGTCGATATAGATGCTCATGTGCTTTCCGTGGCGGATATACATCTGGTTGCTCACCTCTACAACCTTCACATTGTCGTAATAGACC
>JAGBIR010000092.1 GCA_017934845.1 Alistipes sp.
GGCTACCATAGCGTCGGCATTCTTCGATTTAGAGAAGAAACCAATATTATTCTCCAACAAAGCAATATCCTGCTCCATCTGGCGAACCTTATTGTAAAGACGCTCGCGCTCCATACGCAGACGCTTGTCGCCACTGCCCTTCATGCCCTGCAAACGCTCCTTGAAACGATTCATCGAACGATCACGCTCCGAGCCACGCAACGTAGCAAACATTGCATCGACAGCCTCCTTGTACTTCTTCTGCACAGCATCCTTCTGCTTGATGGGGACATAACCAATCTCGCTCCAACGACGCTGGAAACTCTTGATCATATCGTAACCACCCGTCTTGATGTCGGCAGCCTTCATCTCCTCGATAAGAGCCAACTTGCGCTCAAGATTTGCTGCATGCTCATTCTCCACACCAGCGAAGTGCTGCGACTTACGCTCAAAGAACGTATCGCAAGCGGCACGGAATCGCTTCCATATCTGCTCCGAATAACGGCGAGGTACTGCACCAATCTCCTTCCACTTTGCCTGCAAAGCAATCAACTCCTCGGTAGCGTGCTTCCAGTCGTCGCTCGACTGCAAAGCCTCGGCAGCCTCGCAAATCTCCTGCTTGAGCTGGAGGTTATGATCCATCTCGGTCTTGATACCCGCATAGTAATCACGCTTTGCCTCGAAGAAGCGGTCACAAGCGGCACGGAAACGCTCGTAGATATGGGTGTTATCCTTCTTTGGAGCGAAGCCGATAGTACGCCAAATCTTCTGAATCTCCAGCAGATTCTCGCTCGCCTTATTCCACTCCTTGCGCGATGTGTAGGGCTGCTCGGCCAAAGCCTCGGTCTTTACACAAAGCTCGGTCTTAAGCTCAAGATTCTTCATCTGCTCCTGCTTGATAGCATCGAAGTAGTCCTGATGTTGCTTATTTATACGGCTTGAAGCTGTCTTGAAACGCTCCCACAACGACTCCTTATACTCGTTAGCCACGGGACCTGTCTCGCGCCACTCGTCGTGCAGTTTCTGCAACTTATGGAACGCATCAACGATAGAAGGCTCTACGATAAGTGCCTCGGCCTGCTCGCACAAGGCAACCTTCTGCTCGTAGTTCTTCTTCAAATCCAAGTCGCGAAGCTCCTTGTTTATCTTGATGAAGTTATAGAAGTTCTCGACGTGGAGGTTATAGGTCTCCCACAAATCCTTAACGTTGGCCTGTGGTACCAAACCCGTATCCTTCCAACGCTGCTGCAACTCGCGGAACTTTGCGAATGTATTGTTCAGCGTCTCGTCCGAGTTAACCAGCTCCTTCAACTCCTCGATAATCTCTAACTTAATCTTCAGGTTTGCCTCCTTCTCGCGGTCGAGGTTTGCAATATACTCGTCACGACGCTGGCGGTACTCCTTGAACAGATCCTTCAAGCGAGCCTCCATAGCATCGGGCGCAGCCACAAACTCGGCACCCTCGCCAGCCTCAGCCTCGAACGCCTTACGCGCAGCATCGATCTCTGCACGGTGCAGTTTATAGAAGGCAATCTTGATAGCCTCGACGCTCTTACGAAGCGTATGCACAGGCTCGTTTGCCAGTTGCGAAGCAAACATTTCAACTAATTGTTCTTTACTCTTTCCACCCAGATCCTGACGATCAATTTCGTCAGCAGCCTGCTCTTCAGCAGTCTCCTCTCCGAGCGACAGACCTGCCTTCTGGGCATCCAGAGCAGCATCCTCGTCTGCGAAATCGACCTCTACATCGGGTTGAGTTTTAGCGTCTGCATCAACGACCGCCTCGGCCGCTACAGATTCTACGGAAGTTACATTTTGCACATCCTCGGCAATGCCGACCGACTCCACGGGAGCCGCAAGGTTTGAATTTTCAGTAGTCATCACTTTACGATTTTTACGGTTGTAAGTTATATACTATCGTATATAGTTGTGCAAATATAAGCAAATTATCGTGTCGTTATCTGCTTTTTTCGGTGGATTTTTGTATATTTGTGAAAATTTAACATCAAATCTTTCATAATATGGGATACCGCATACTGCTTATCGACGATGAGGACGATATTTTGGAATTTGTGAAATACAATCTCGAACGTGACGGATATGAGGTTTTTACCGCTCCTGACGGTGCCGTCGGTTTGGAGACAGCACTGGAGGTTAAGCCCCATCTGATCCTGCTCGATATGATGATGCCCGTAATGGATGGACTCGAGACCTGCCGAGCCATACGTTCGCGCCCCGAGTTGAAAGATGTAATGGTTGTATTTCTCTCGGCCGTAGGTAACGAGGAGACCCAGCTGCAAGGCTACGAATCGGGAGCCGACGACTACATAGGCAAACCCATCAAAATGAACATCTTGCGTAGCCGCGTGAGGGCTATCCTCAGCCGTATTTCGCTACCCGAGGCGAATCAGCAAAAGCTAATCATCGACACCGAGCATTATCAGGTGCAGATTGGCGACGAAAAGCTGGTCCTGCCGCGCAAGGAGTTTATGCTGCTTAACCTATTGTACTCCCACCCGGGCCGCCTCTTCAGCCGCGAGGAGATCTACCGCGAGATATGGGGAGATAAGGTGATTGTCGGCGACCGCACCATCGATGTTCACATCCGCAAACTGCGCCAAAAAATTGGCGACAACCACATTGTAACAATCAAGGGTATGGGCTACAAATTCTCGCCCGATGCAACCCCCGAAAACGAAGAATAAAACATAACCCATGAAGCGATTTGCACTCCTTTTGCTGGCAAGCATCACGACGATGGTTGTCGGCGCACAATCATTCGACAACTACTTTACCGACAACACCTTGCGCTGTGACTACACCTTTGTCGGCAACGCCGAGGAGGTTAATATTGCATTCAATGAATTTATCCGCTCGGAGGGCTGGGCGGGCCGTCGCGTCAATCTGGCGAGCGTACCCGTCAAGGGCAATGGCGAGATATGCCTAACCGACGCCCTGAGCGGCACTGTGCTCTACCGCAACACCTTTTCAAGCCTTTTCCAGGAGTGGATCGTAACCGACGAGGCCAACTCTTCGACCAAGAGCTTCGAGGCAACGTTTCTGGTTCCAATGCCCAAGAATGACTGCATGGTAACGCTCTCGCTCTTTAACAACGAGGGCGCAAAGGTGGCCGAGCTGAAGCAGTCGCTCAAGGTTGATGACAAACTTATCCGCCACTCCAACGCCAAGCCAGCACCCCACACTTACATGTTGCAGAGCGGCAGCGACGAGGAGTGCATAGACGTTGCCATCGTTGCCGAAGGCTATACGGTCGATGAGATGGATATCTTCTTGCAGGATGCGCGCCTGACATGCGACGAGATTATGCGTTACGAGCCTTTTGCGTCGATGAAGGAACGATTCAACTTCATTGCCGTTATGCTGCCCTCGGCCGATAGCGGAGTAAGCGTTCCGCAGGACGATGTGTGGCGCGACACAGCCCTCGGCTCGCACTTTATGACATTCTACTCGCCGCGCTACCTTACCACCAACCGCATCCACACGCTCCATGACAAGCTCGCGGGCGTAGCCTATGAGCATATTATAATCCTCGCCAATACAGACACTTACGGCGGTGGCGGAATCTATAACTCTTATACCCTTACGACGGCTCACAATCCAATGTTCAAGCCCGTCGTGGTACACGAATTTGGCCACTCGTTCGGAGCTTTGGCCGACGAATATTTCTACGAGCATGCCGACCATACCGAGGGCACCTACAAGCTCGGTTACGAGCCGTGGGAGCAGAACATCACATCGATGGTCGATTTCCAGTCGAAGTGGGCCGATATGGTTGCCGAGGGCGTTGAGATTCCTACCAAACCAACGGCCGAGCGCCGAGCCAACTACACCATCGGAGCATACGAGGGTGGCGGCTATATGACCAAGGGGATGTATCGCCCCGCCGATATATGCCGTATGCGCGACAACGAAGCCACTCAGTTTTGTGCCGTCTGCCAGCGCGCCATCGAGCGCATTATCCGCTTCAACACCGAGGAGGCCAGCAAATAAAGCCACACCGAACGTCACAAAAAAAGGGATCATTCCTTCGCGGATGGTCCCTATTTTGATTTTTATACCCCTCTGTTACGAATTGAGTTTATAAATTTATACCCCTCTGTCCTGACGGACATCTCCCCTATTTTAGGGGCGAAGTTTTAGGATGGCAAAATAAATTTCTCCCCCGAAGGTAGGGGGGAGTCCCGAAGGGGAGGGGGTATGATAGTTGAGGGGAATTCAAAATTCAAAATTCAAAATTCA
>JAGBIR010000093.1 GCA_017934845.1 Alistipes sp.
ACTAAAGGTAAAATTGTTAGCTTAGATCAAAGTAAGTTGGAGTTTTGTACGTCATTGTTGCTTGATGACGATGGTGAATGGATTACGATATCAACCAATGAAACGAACGGTAAGGTTAATACAGATAATGTTATGGATAGTGAGGATAGAAGTGACTATCCAGTTTTTATTTGGTGCCGAAATATGGGTAAGGATTGGTATCTGCCTGCAATAGAAGAAATTAAATTGTTTTTATTAAATGATAATGTTCATGATGCTGTAAATAAAACGCTTAAGAGTCGGGGAAAGGAAACTCTGTCGAATAGAGGTGAGTCTGTAAGGTATTGGTCTTCGACAGAAGATATATATTCCTTCTACGTTGGTGTGTGTGCATATTATGTTTCAATGCTCAATGGTCGCGTGGATTCCGAAGCTGTACATCATGTTTACCATGTTCGTGCTGTTGCTATTTTTGATGCAAGTGAAATTTCGACATCAATTGCTACTTATACTTATGAGACTAAACCGGTGTCTCCTAATACTTCAGCTTCGGTGCCTACGGCTCCTAAAACCTACAAGGTGGGCGACTACTACAACGACGGCTCAAAGGAGGGTGTAGTGTTCTGGGTAGATGCAACAGGCAAGCATGGCAAGATTGTGAGTTTGGATAGGGCTTATCTAAATTGGTGTACACAAGAACAATGTCATAAAAAAGTCTATGTTGGAGCGTGGGATAAAATTGATGGTAAAGGGAATACGGATAGAGTTATGGCACATGCTGATTGTAACGAATATCCAGCCTTTGTGTGGTGTAGAAATAAGGGGAAAGATTGGTATCTGCCAGCAATAGAAGAATTAAAGATATTAATACTCAATACAGATGTTTATTATGCGGTAAATAATCGTCTGGAAGATCTTGGCGCAACAAAACTATATTATAAGGAGAAAAAAGAGAATGATAATTACTGCTCTTCGACTGGATTTACGGATGTTAAATTCTGTGGTTGGAGCTATTATATGGATAAACCGAGCTGGGGTTTTAGTTCTGGTCTTTATAAATATTATGTTCGTGCCGTAGCACAATTTTAATAAATAGTTCTTGTCGATATAATAAGAAAAGAGCCAAGTATCATTCGGTACTTGGCTCTAAACTTTTCTATAAAGCACTTACTCCAACAGCGCCTCGACGCCCAAACGATATGAGTCCAAGCCGAAGCCCATAATCGAGCCTTTGGCTACGGGGGCAATCATCGACGTGTGACGAAACTCCTCGCGAGCTAAAATCGACGAGATATGTATCTCGACAACGGGTGTCGCTACGGCCGAAATAGCATCGCGCAAAGCCACCGAAGTGTGAGTATAACCTCCGGCATTGAGTACAATGCCATCGTAACGGCCAACACTTTGATGGATGGCGTTAATCAGCTCGCCCTCGATATTCGATTGGAAGTAGTCGAACTCTACGCGGTCGGCATAACGTGCCGTAAGAGTTGCGATATACTCCTCGAAAGTGGTTGAACCATAGACATTAACGTCGCGCTTGCCCTGCAAATTGAGGTTGGGCCCGTTGAGAATAAGAATCTTCTTCATCGATTAGTAAATTTTAGCTTCCATTTCGCCTCTCAACACGCGGAGCGCATTTTGCGCAAGAGCCTGCAGCTCGTTCTCGCCCGGATAGACCTCAATTGGAGCGAGGAAGCGGCAATATTCACTAATGGCCGACGTGATAGCCTTGCTGTGAGCAATGCCGCCCGTAAGCAGGATAGCATCGATATTGCCTTGCAACGCAACAGCCATCTGGCCAATCTGCTTGGCAACGGTGTAAACCATAAGGTCGATAGCCAGCTTCGATTTTGCATCACCCTCCTCGGCGCGCGCTGCGATATCCTTAACCGAGTTGCTGCCCGTAAGCGATACCAAACCACCTTTGCCGACAAGCATCGAACGAATCTCCTTCTGGCTATATTTGCCCGAGAAGCACAGCTCAACCAAGTCGCCCGCGGGGATTGTGCCGGCACGCTCCGGTGCAATAGGGCCATCGCCATCGAGTGCGTTGTTGCAATCAACTACGCGACCCTTCTTATGCGCTGCAACCGAGATACCGCCACCCAAGTGGGCAACGATAAGATTCAAATCTTCGTAATCGCGGCCAATCTCGTCGGCATATATGCGAGCCGTAGCTTTTTGATTCAGAGCGTGGAAAATCGAACGACGACGAATCTCCTCAATGCCGCTCCAGCGCGCCAACTCCATCAGCTCATCTACCACAACAGGATCGGCAATGTAGGCTTTTACGCCACACACGGCTGCAATCTGTGCCGCGATAGGTGCGCTGAGGTTTGATGCGTGCTGCTGCTTGGTTGTGCGAAGCTCTTCAACCATAGCGTCGTTGACGATATAGACGCCACTCTCTATGGGACGCAACAATCCGCCACGACCAATAACTGCCGACAGACTCTCCAAAGCTATATCGTGCTTCTCGAGAGCCTCGAGTATTAGGCCCTTGCGCCACTCTGCCTGCTCGGGGATAGATTCGAATTGTGCCAACTCCTCTGCCGAATGTGACAGCGAGAGCTCCAACACCTGATTATCGTCGCAATAGACTGCCGCCTTGGTTGATGTCGAGCCGGTATTAATGGCAAGAATCGTATAGCGATGTGCCAACGCGGTGTCGAAGGTCAATGCCTCCTTCTCCTGTTGGGGTTTATTGGTAAGTGTGAGGTTGATTCCCATAGGGTTGTGTTTTTATGTTATCTAAATTAACGTGCTGCCAAGCAAGCCAATGCAATAGAGTACTTCTTGGTCAAGGCTGTATCGCCGCGTGAAGTCAATACGCAAGGAGCGGTAGGACCGGCAACCATAGCAGCCAACTCGGCACCACCAAACTTAGTACAAGCCTTGAAGAATACATTACCAGACTCGATGTTGGGGAAGAGCAAGCAGTCAGCATCACCGGCAACGGGACCTGTGAGCTTCTTAATCTTCACGCTCTCGGGATCAATAGCTACGTCAAGAGCCAAAGGACCCTGGAAGAGAGCCTTTGCCAACTCGCCGTTCTGACCCATCTCTGAAAGTGCTGCAGCCTCAACCGAGCTTACAACCTTGGGAAGGAGCTGCTCGCTGGGAGCCAAGAGTGCAACCTTAGGCTCCTCGATACCGAGGGTATTCGCTGTCTGTACCAAATATTTAGCAATCTGCTTCTTCTGCTCAAGTGATGGCAATGGAAGAACAGCAACGTCGCTCACAATAAGGAGCTTGTGGTATGCAGGGATCTGCAAAACAGTGATGTGGCTGAGAGTTGTGCCAGCGGGCAACAAACCCCACTCCTTGTTCAAGATACCACGCATATACTTGTCGGTAGGAACGACGCCCTTCATCAAAACGTCGTACTCGCCATTGTGTACAGCCTTAACTGCAATCTCAACAGCCTTTACATCGTCAGACTCGGGAATAATTGTGTACTGATTGATATCAACACCCTCAGCCTCGCAAGACTTCTTGATTTCCTCGGGGTCACCAACCAATGTAACATCAACCAAACCGGCCTTAATAGCCATATCTGTAGCTCCGATAGAGTGTGTGTCCTGACCGTAAGCAACAATCATCTTTTTCTTACCACGCGCAACGGCAGCTTCTACGATTTCATCCAAACGTGTAATCATAATTCTTTATATTTTTATTTGTTACTATTATAAATTCTTTGTTAACTCATAAGTGTCGGTAGCAATTACCAACTCCTCATTTGTAGCGATTACGGCAACCTTAACCTTTGAATTCTCGGTCGAGAGGATGGTGTTTGTACCACGAGTAACCTTATTCAAAGCGTCGTTAACCTCAACGCCCATAAACTCCATATTGCGGCATACATACTCGCGCAAGTCGTAAGAGTTCTCGCCAACACCGCCTGTGAAGATGATCATATCAAGACCACCCATCTCGGCTGCATACTCGCCAACGAACTTCTTAACGCGGTTGTAGTACATATCGCGTGCTACGATAGCCTTCTCGTTACCTGCATCGTAAGCATCGTCAATATCGCGCATATCGCTCGACAGACCTGTCATGCCCAATACACCCGACTTCTTGTTCATCATGGTATTCAACTCGGCATAGCTCATACCCTCGTGCTCGCCGATGAATGTAATTGCGCTGGCATCTACCTGACCGCAACGAGTACCCATTGTAAGACCATCGAGCGGCGAGAAGCCCATTGAAGTATCGAACGACTTACCATTCAAAACAGCCGTTACCGATGTGGCATGTGACGATCTTCGAATTGTTGATGTCCAAACCAACCAACTCGGCACCCACCTTGGCTACATACTTGTGACTTGTGCCGTGGAAACCATACTTACGAACGCGATACTTGTCGTAATACTCGGTAGGAAGCGCGTATAGGTAGTTGATGGCGGGAATTGTCTGGTGGAACGATGTATCGAACACAGCCACCTGAGGAACGCCCGGCAACACCTTCTCGATTGAGAGGATGCCCTCCAGGTTTGCAGGGTTGTGCAACGGAGCGATCTCGAACAATGAGCGGATGTTGGCCTTTGCCTCGTCGTCAACAACTACGCTCTGGTGGAAGAACTCGCCACCGTGAGCCACACGATGACCTACGGCCTTAACCTCCGAGAGGTTGGCAATAACACCGTGGTTGGCATCTGTCAACGCCTCCAAAACCATGCTGATACCGGTAGTGTGGTCGGCGATGGGCTTTACAACCTCAAACTTATCCTTGCCTACGGGCTTGTGAGTAAGGCTTCCCTCGGGAAGACCGATGCGATCGACCAAACCTTTGGCCAGCAATGCGTTGCTCTGATCATCGATGTCGATAACCTGATACTTGATCGATGATGATCCGCAATTAAGAACCAATACAATCATAATCTGTTGTGTTTTATATTTTTAAGTTAAAATTTTTCTGTTTTGTTTAGCAAATATCAAGTAAGATGCCACACACAATCGCCGCATACTTTTACTAAAGTATGCAGATCTTGACACCTTTCGGCAGTTTGCACTAACAAAGGTACAAAATAAAGTTGAAAATCGGCAGAAAAAATCGAATAATATCTCGCCCAAACTGCACTTTTTCGGAAAATGATTGTTAACTTTGTAGCAACATATAGATTTTACGCGGAAAGTGTAAGTTTATTCTCGTTATTGGAACGTAGGAAATTCCACATTGAAGAGAGAATGGGCAAACATCTTATCCCGTCGTATCCCTATGGATATCGGCGTGGGTTGTTGCTTATTTTATCTTCAAGGTACTCCTACGACCTCAATAACTAAAATAAGTTTTCAGCACCACGCTTTCTTTTTTCTACAACCACTATCGAGGTGCGGATGGTAATAAATGAAAATGAACTATGAAGAAACTATTTGTTTTTTCGGTAATGCTTCTCGCTATGCTCTTCGCTGCATGCGAGTACGACGATTCGGCTTTATGGGGCGAAATCGATGGTGTTAAGCAAGAATTAGCCGACCACGAGAGGCGCATTGCCGCTCTGGAGGAGTTGTGCAAGCAGATGAATACAAATATTTCTGCCTTGCAAACTGCTGTCACAGCGTTGCAGAACAACGATTTTGTTACCAATGTAGCACCTATCACAAAGGATGGCGAAACTATCGGATATACTGTTACCTTCAGCAA
>JAGBIR010000094.1 GCA_017934845.1 Alistipes sp.
CAACCCTCACCATAAGGATCAGAGTTTACCAAAGAGGGATCAGCGTCGATAGCGTCGTTGAACTCAACAACCTCACCACCTACGGGAATAAATGCGTCGCTAACGGTCTTAACGGCCTCGATAGAGCCGAAAACCTCACCAGCAGCCAAAGTCTCGCCTACTGAAGGAACGTCAACGAATACGATGTCGCCCAACTGGCTCTGTGCAAAATCTGTAATGCCCACATAGGCAAACTCACCCTCGACACGGCACCACTCGTGGTCGTTCGAGTACTTCAAATTAGAAGGAATGTTCATAGTATTGATGTTTTATAAATTGTTTCTTACTCGCGCACGCATCCCCTACGACAGCCAACCAAGCCTCTCGCCCACTTACAAACGTTGCCCTTCGGCCGCCACAAAGATGATGCTACACCTTTCATCCATACAAAGATAGCTTTTATTTCGCAAAAAGCAATAGAGAATGTTAGTTTTTTAACACAAATTCTATCTCTTTAAACATATATGATGCCACATGGCCGTCGCTATGCTCTACTTGCAGCCCGCCCGACATATCCACACCGCGTATCGTACCACGAAAACGCTCGCCATCAGGCCACGCATACCAATGCTCCTCGTTAAGGCGATAGAGCAAACTACAATACTCTTGGCGCAAGGCCTCGAGATTGCCCGCACGCAGCTCATCATATCGCGTCATGATATGCTCCGCGACCGAGTGCAGCACCTCGCGACGATTGAACTCTCGGCCTGCAGCCTGCGCCATCGACACAGGATTGGGCAGCGACGGATCAAACTCCAGTTGATTGACGTTCAAACCTATTCCGACAATCGAGCGAGCCATCTTGCCCTTCAAGAGTTTATGTTCGATCAAAATCCCGACCAACTTTCTATCGCCCACATAGATATCGTTCGTCCACTTTATACGCGCCTCAATTCCATAGTCGCGCATCGCATCGACCAGAGCCAACGCCACAGCCTCCGAGAGGAAAAATTGCCTTACGGGTGGCAGGAAATCGGGACTGAAGACCATGGTAAACATCAGATTTTCACCCTCACCGCCAATCCACGTATGGCCACGCTGACCACGCCCCGCAGTTTGATGCTCGGCCCACACCACATCGCCCTCCGCATATCGCGGATCCAAAGCCTCGTCGTTGGTTGACGAAAGTATCTCGAATCGGTGTATCATCGTTTAGGGATTTAATCGAAAATATTTCCACAATGGCGCAGCGTGCAGACACTGCATAATCTCGTCGTCGGCAAGCAGAGCCTCAACCTCCTCGCGCGAGAAGAGATGCACCTCGATATCCTCGCCCGCCTCGGTATGCTGTGCCTGCTCAGGCTCAACGCCAACGGCAAGGAATGTATATACACGGTTGGTGTGGTTGGTAGGATTGGGTGATGTAACCATAAACTGCTCCCAGCGACCACCGCCATAGCCTGTCTCCTCCAACAACTCGCGTCGCGCACTCTGCTCGGCCGTTTCGCCCTCCTCGCAGCAACCCGCTACCAGTTCGTAGCGTGTCTCGCCGGCTGCGTGACGATATTGGCTAATCATCACAAACTCGCCCTCGCGCGTAATGGCAATTACGTTCACCCAGTCGGGGAACTCAAAGACGTACCACTCGGGCACCACCGCACCCGTAGGCAGCTCAACCCTCTCGCGCCTTACGGTAAACCACGGACGCTGAGCCAGATACTCGCTCGACAGCACCTTATAGGGGCGATGCTTCGGCGGCAGAGGTTTTATGGACTTTCTATCGTGTTTCATTGATATAATACTCAACCATCATACAAATATACGGAAATAAATTGTTATAACGACATCGTTGAGTTGCTATTACAATAAAATGTGGAGTAATATGATAGCTCCATATTGCATACAAATTCTTTATATGCAAACTTATATGCTGATTATGCAGAGTTTTTCACTCTTTTTTATATATTTGCAATCTGTTTTAACATTTTTGTGATAGATAAAAGTATGAAAGTCTATAAATTCGGAGGAGCATCGGTAAAGAATGCCGATGGCGTTAGAAACCTTGCCCACATTGTCGAGGGCGAGGAGAATCTTTTTATCATCGTTTCGGCTATGGGCAAGACGACAAATGCCCTTGAGCGCGTTTTCTCACACATGCAGAATCAGCGAAAACAGGAGGCCAACGACGAGATAAAACAGATTCAGGCCTACCACGCCGAGATTATAGACGACTTGTGGGGCGAGAAGACCGAGATTAACGAAGTTACGCTGTTGTTCGGTCAGTTGCGCAACATCATCAACGACATCACCTACCGCCACTCGGATGCCGAGCTATGGTACGACACCATCGTGGCATTTGGCGAGTTGATATCGACAACTATCATCTCGAAGTACCTCAACCACATAGGCACACGCAACCGCTGGATTGATATGCGTACCACGTTCATCACATCGCAGCGTCACAAGGATGCCAACGTAGATATCAAGGCTTCGAAGTTGCGTCTGCGCGCTTCGCTCGAAAATACGGGCGTAAGTGTCTTCGTTGGTCAGGGTTTTATCGGAGCAGCACCCGACGGCACTACTACCACGCTCGGCCGCGAGGGCTCCGACTACTCGGCTGCCGTTGTTGCCAATATCCTCGATGCTGAGTCGATGTCGGTATGGAAGGATGTCGAGGGCGTACTGAACGCCGACCCAAAGGTATTCAAGGATGCTGTAAAGATTGACGAGTTGAGCTACCTCGACACCATCGAGTTGGCTTACAGCGGTGCGCAGATTATCCACCCCAAGACCATCAAGCCGCTGCAGAACAAGAACATACCGCTTTATGTACGTCCCTTCAGCGACAAGACAAAGCCCGGAACGGTAATTGGTGGCGACGCCAAGCACGTTTCAATGCCGATTATGATTCTGAAGCGCGATCAGGTATTCCTCGTAATCCGTTCACGCGAGTTCTCGTTCGTTATGGAGGAGCAGTTCGGCGAGATTTTCTCGATGCTGGAGCGTTTCCGCATAAAGACCCACCTTATCCACAACTCGGCCGTTGATTTGGGCCTTTGCGTTGACTCATCTTGGCATATCGACGAATTGGAGAAGGCCTTGGAGGAGGAGGGATTCGATGTCGAGAAGATCGAAAATGTCTGCCTGCTCACCATACGTTACTACAACAACGAGCTTTACCACCGCTACATTCGCGACCACAAGCACATCGTTCGTCAGGTAAATCCCGAGGCGGTACGCGTTGTTATGCGCGCCGAGGATTTTGATGCCGAGTTACGCCAGATTGGATAGGTCGCAGCACCAAAAGCAACACATTGATAGCGAATAACAAAGAAAAATAACAATTTTCGCGTCAAAGAGGAGATTTTTGAATTGCGAGATTTTGAATTTTGAATTATAAAAAGTAACTTTGCGCCCGAAATCCCCGAAAGTGTAGGGATGCGTTTAATATTAACTAATAAAATTTTATAGCAAATGGC
>JAGBIR010000095.1 GCA_017934845.1 Alistipes sp.
CTGTTCGATCATTTCGCGAGTGATATGTTCGGTGGGGTAGCGGCAATCGATGGGATGCTCCATATCGAAGCTTGGTGTTGTTGCGCCCAGCTCCAGCTCGGCAACATACTCCTTCTCCTCGGCCTGCAGGGCGTTGACCATCTTTGTAGCCTTGCCTATGCATATAAGCAGCACGCCCGTAGCCAATGGGTCGAGCGTTCCGGCGTGGCCAATCTTTATTTTGCGGTAGCCCAGCTTATGTTGCAGAGCATATTTTATTTTGCGTACGACATCCGTCGAGGTCCACTCCAGCGGCTTGTCTATTACGGCAATATATCCTTCCGAGAAATCTATCCCGCGAAGTGATTCGTTTTGACTCATTATGTTTGGTTTAGATGAAATTACAAATTATTGACACCACGCCGGCGATAGCGCAATAGATGGCAAACCATATAAGTTTTCCGCGACGCACTATGCCGAGCATAAATTTGCAGGCGGCGCAGCCAACCGCAAAGGCGGCAACAAAACCAGCCAGAAGCGGAGCTATTCCGATGGATGAAAATACCACCTCGCCCTTTACGATATTAAGGAACATCTCGCCCAAGATAGGTGCCAAGACCATAAGGAAAGAGAATTGCGCTACGGCATTTTTATTGTTGCCGAGCAGGATTCCCGTAGCGATTGTCGAACCCGAACGCGAAAGGCCGGGCATAGCTGCGATGGCTTGCGCCAAACCGATGATGAATGAATCGCGATACGATATATTCTCTTTGGGGCGTACGCGCGCATAGTAGGCAAACGAGAGCAGCAGGGCCGTCAGCAACAGCATAGCGCCTACAATCGTAAGGATGTAGGGCGAAGAGAGCATCGCATCGATATAATCTTTCAGCGTGAAACCGACAATGGCGATTGGAATCATCGAGATGATGAGCTTTATGATGTAAGCCTGCTCGTCGTTGAACGTACGCGAAAAAATGCCCACGATAAGACGTTTGATTTCGGGCCAGAGGATGACAATCGTACTCAATACCGTAGCGGCGTGCAGCGTGCAGTCGAAGAGCAGATTCTCCTCAATCTCGACACCCAACAGAGCCTTTGCCAACTGGAGGTGGCCGCTGCTCGATACGGGCAGAAACTCGGTAAGTCCTTGTACTATACCGAGGATAATAGCTTCAATTACAGACATTTTCGAGGGTTGTGGTTATGCTAAAAACGCTTCATCAAAGCGTAAATCTCGAAGGCAAAGCCTCCGACAATAAGAATAGGCGCGAGGGTGATTCGTCGCCACGAGAACATCTCGTAGTTAAAGACCTCGGGGTTGTCGCTGCCGCCGCCACACATCAGCACCATACCGAGGATGATGACAACGAGTCCTGCAGCCAGCAGGATATAGTTTTTTATCGTGAGCGGCATCTCCGCATCGTGCTTGTCCTGTGCGGCCGCGAAGCGTGCGCGCAATGTCTCGAAAAGTTTTTTCATAGTGTTTTGACTAATACAAATATATCTTGTTTGTCTTCATGTTTACGAACTTATTGACTGCAAAGGTCGTAAAGAGAAGCGAAATAACCAAACCAATGCCAATCATCGAGCCTGCAATGATGGCTATTTTGCGTAGCTCTGCCATCGATGCTATCTCGGGCATTGCGCCATTAAGGGCGTAGAGCGCACCGAAGAAGAGCAGGCAGGCGATAATGCCGGCCCAAAGGCCTTGCTTTGCCGCCGTAGCCAGAAGTGGTCGCATAATATACCATTTGGTAGCACCCACCAGCTTAAACGTGTTAATCAGGTAGCGACGCGAGTAGATTGCCAGACGAATGGTGTTGTAGAGCAGAATAAGCGAAATGATGAGCAACGCTCCGCCAAAGGCTATAAGCACGATGCTTATCTGTGTGATGGTGGTGTGCAGTCGCTCGATAGTGGCGGCAGGGTAGGCCACATATACAACGCCTTCGATAGCCGAAAAGGCATCGACCAGGGCATCCATCTTTGCTCTGTCGGCCGATTTTACGGCAACCTCAAAGCTGTTGCGCAACGGGTTTTCTGCCAAAATCTCCTCAATCTCGGCGGCGAACATTCGACGAAACTCCTCGTCGTTGAGTTTTTCGTCGCGGTCGAGATATGTAACCTTCGAAACGCCATCCATAGCCTTCAGTCGGGCCTCGAGAGCATCCTTCTGCTCCTGCTCGAGCGAGTTATCCAACTCGACCGAAAGGGTTATGTTCTCGCGCAGGGTGTGGGCCGTGCCGAGAGCCGAGGCCAACAGATAGCCTACCGATCCCAACAGGAAGAGCACCAGCGAGATGCTTACGGTAGAAATGAAGTATGAGCGGCGTACTTTACGCTTTATTCTTTTGTCGTCTTTCATTGCGGATGTAGTAAATCAGGGTTAGAATTATGGCGGCGAGAATCGCTACCGAGAACGCCAGTGTGATACCCTCGACCAAGGCCCAATTAGGCGCACGGAAACGCCACTCCACAACATGCTCGCCGGCGGGAAGTGGCAGCGCGCGCAGGATGTAGTCGGCTCGCATTGGCTCAACCTCCTCGCCATCGACGTAGGCCTTCCATCCCTTTGCGGTGTAGATTTCCGAAAATACGGCAAAGGCATCGCCCTCGGCACTATACTCATAGCGCAGGTAGTTGGGACGATACTCCGTAAGTTCAATCTCGCCATCGGCAAAGTGGTAGTTCTGGAGTGTCGTGTTGCTTATTACCGCCTCCTGCTTGGTGTCGATCTGTCCCAAAAGGTCGATCTCCTCGTGTGCCGTAGCTACGGGGTGCACATACTTTACAAACCACGCCGCTCCGTTAGCCGTCGGGCGCGTAACGACACCCTCGGCCGAAGGCGAAGTGATAACGTAACGGCAGTTGAGCATATCGAGAATGCCCTCGTCGAGGTTATTTAGATAGCGGTCGATAATATCTTGGTAACGCGAAAGTTTTGCGCCATGATAACCACCTATCGAGCGGTGGAAATATGATGTTGTAGCATCGTTGAATGGCGATACGGTAAGATTCAGCACTCGGTAGTCGGGATCCTTGTCCTGCATGATGAGTCGGTCGGCATCGGTGGGGCGAACCTGTGCCGAGAACTTCTCGACAAAGCTCTCGTAGTTGAGGTAGCGCATATCGACGTCGATAAGGTCGGCTGCCACAATCACACCCAGCACAACGCACAACACCGAGAGGCGTGTGATGACCTTGCGACGCGAGTAGAGCCATACCGAGCCTGCGGCAAGCAGGACAAACAGCAGCGAACGCCAAGCATCCTTGCGCATCACGTCGGCACGCTCGTCGGCCATTGCCGAGGCGGTCTCCCACGCTATCTGCTCGTGCAGACCCTGACGGATATATTCATCGCCACCCTGCTGCTTGAGCATCTGCAAAAACTCTCCCTCAAGCATCTCGCCGCTCTGCTGCATTCCGAAGTCGCCCAACGAGCGACCGCCGATAATCATCAGCATCAACGCTCCGCAGCTTATTCCCGTAGCCCACGCGAGTGCCTTGCGAAGCTCCGCAGAGTCCTTCTTCTCGCTCACTACGCGCGCTATGGCCATTGCTGCCATGAGCGGCACGGTCCATTGGATTACGACCTGCGCCATCGAGAGCGTGCGGAACTTATTGTAGCCGGGGAGAATCTTAAACAGCAGTTCGGTAAACCACATAAGGTTGTTACCCCACGACATAAGAAGCGTAATTAGGGTAGCCGCCACCACCCACCACTTATGGCGTGATGGCAGAAGCCACAATCCCAGCAAGGCGAGGAAAATTGCTGCCGCACCGAGGTAGGTCGGGCCTGCCGTATAGGGCTGGTCGCCACGATAGAGCGGAAGGTATTGCGCCATCTGCTCCAAACCATATTGACCGAGAGTCTCGGCAACTTTGCCATCTTTCGAGAAGGTGTCGGTCGATGCTCCGCCCATAAAGTTGGGAACGAAGAGGTTGAAGCTCTCGCTACGGCCGTAGCTCCACGCTGTGGCGTACTCCAGATCCAGACCATCGTTGCCGCTTGTAGCATCTGCGGCTACCAGCTCCGAGCCGCCACGTGTGGTCTCCTTCTGATGCTGCATCGTGTACCATAGTGGCGATAGATTCGATCCCAGAGCAACCACACCTGCCGCCACGAGCAGAGCCGTACGCTTAAGGTATGATTTTATCTGCTTCTCGCGCCACGAATAGATGCCCTCGCTAATCCACAAGGCAGCCATTGCGATGGCGAAATAGTAGGTTATCTGCGGATGGTTGGCTCCAATCTCGAGCGAGGTAAATAGAGCCGTAATAGCTGCTCCTACCCACATATTTCGTCGCAGGGTGTAATAGACGCCTGCCATCATAAGCGGTGCATAGACCAACGCCCACATCTTTGTGATGTGGCCTGCTCCGATAATAAGCAGAAAGTAGGTCGATAGGCCATAAGCCAGCGCGGCTACCAATCCAATCCATGGACTGAGACCGAAGATAAGCATTGCAACCCACATAGCCGTCATCGAGAAGAATAGGAACGAGGCGGGCATATCCATAATGTTGGTCAGCTTACCCAGCGTGCCCTTAACGGCCTGTGCTGGATATTTGATGTTAATCAGATATGCCGGCATACCGCCAAACATACGGCCCGTCCATTGGGCATCTTCGCCTGTGGCTTCGCGGTTCTCCATAATATCTTTGCACATTCCTTCGTACTGCTGTACGTCGTGCTGAACGAGGACTTTGCCTGTGAATTGTGGTGCAAAGTAGAGTGCTGCGATTATGAAAAACAGCGCGATAAAGCCTATTGCGACGACTGCGGTGGGAACTTTTTTATTGTTAAAAATCATTTTATACATTATTAAGTGCGTCAAAGTTACGAAAAACATTCTTTTTTCGACGAGTAATTGCGAAAAATTACTATATTTGCAAAGTTAAAGTCATTGTAAGCAGAGCAAAATGATCAGTATAGACGCCATTCGTACTCCAATTCTTGCGGATCTCGCCGCCTTTGATGAGTTCCTTAAAGGGCAACTCACTTCGGAGGGTAAGCTGATGTCGGAGATGCTCTCACACGTCCTCTCTTCGCGAGGTAAGGGCGTGCGTCCTATTATCGTTATGCTCACTTCGGCTCTCACCTCGGCTGCCAATAGCCGCGAGTGGGTGGAGGGTGAGCGAAACTGCACCAAACGTACATATCTGGCCGCAATGCTGGTCGAGATGCTCCATACGGCGTCGCTCATTCACGATGATGTGATCGACGGTGCCGATACGCGTCGTGGCCGTCCCTCGGCAAACTCCTTGTGGCAGTCGCGTAATGCCGTTGTGCTGGGCGACTACATTCTGGCAAAGACCATGAGTGCCGGAATGCAGAGCGCGCAATATGACTTGGTATCTCACATCATAGGCTCGGTGGCTACGTTGTGCGAGGGTGAGATCCTGCAGAGCCAGCATACTCAGGAGCGCAGCACCACGCGCAGCTCATACCTCGAAATCATATACAAAAAGACGGCCAGCCTTATCAGCGTGAGTGCTTCGGCAGGTGCTGTGTCGGTGGGTGCCGAGCGAAAGGATGTCGAGCAGATGCGTCGTTTTGGCGAGGCGTTGGGTATGGCGTTCCAGATTAAAGACGATATTTTGGATTATAGCCGCGAGGCGCAGACGGGAAAGCCTGCGAACAACGATTTGCGCGAGGGAAAGATTACTCTGCCGCTTATCGAGGTGCTGGAGCAGTGCTCGCCGGCCGAGCGTTTGCAGCTATTGGATAAGCTATCGCAGTGTGCAACCGATCCTGCGGCAGTTGACTTCTTGCAGGGCGTAGTGGAGGCTACGGGCGGCTTGGCAATGGCTGCGCGTACGATGCAGACCTACATAAACCGAGCAACGTCGATTCTCGCCGCGTATGACGAGTCGCCATATCGTACGGCATTGATTAACCTATGTGCCTATGTGGCCGAAAGAGACCGATAAAATTCAAAATTAAGAATTCAAAATTCAAAATTAGGGGCCTGAAATCGGGCTGAGAATGAAGGGGCTGGGGATTAAATAGTCTGACGCAGGGTGAAATAGAGGCGAAATGGCCTGACGCAGGGTGAAATATTGAGAGGACGAATAATTTAGAGAGGATAGAGCAAATTGAAAAATAGAAAACAATAAACACACAAATAAAAACTTAATTTTTAACTAATCTAATTTTATGGAAAAGAAACAAAACAGTAATGTATTGGCCATCATTGTGATGATCTTGCTTTTCGGTATGATCTCATTTGTGACCAATTTGGCATCACCTATGGGTGACATTTTGAAGAACCAGTTCCAGGTTGCAAACTGGATGGGTACTCTCGGTGTATTGGCAAACTTCATTGCCTATGCAGTAATGGGTATCCCCGCTGGTAACATGCTTCAGAAGTATGGTTACAAGAAGACAGCTTTGGCTGCCGTAGGTGTTGGTTTTACAGGTGTAGCTATCCAGACTATTGCTGGTTTGCTTACAGGTATGACTGCATTTGGCGTCTATTTGCTCGGTGCTTTCGTAGCAGGTTTCTCAATGTGTATGCTTAACATCGTTGTTAACCCCATGCTTAACAAGCTCGGTGGCGGTGGTAACAAGGGTAACCAGCTCATTCAGGTTGGTGGTTCATTCAACTCTTTGATGGGTACTGCTTGTATCTTCCTTACAGGTGTATTGATCCCCAACGGTATTAAGAACGCGGTTATCAGCGACGTATTCCCCTTGATGTATCTTGCATTGGGTATCTTCGCTTTGGCATTCGTTGTTATCTCAATGACTAACATCCCCGAGAATGCTCCCGCAGCGTTGAAGAGCGGCGAGAAGTCACAGTTTGGTCCTATGTCATTCCGTCACTTTGTGTTGGGTGCTATCGGTATCTTCATCTATGTAGGTGTTGAGGTAGGTATTCCTAACGTATTGCAGAAGTGGTTGCAGAATGGTGGTTTGACTGTTGAGACAGGAGCAGAGGCTATCGCAGGTACAGTTACCGCTACTTACTGGTTCTTGATGCTTGTAGGCCGTTTGGCAGGTGCTGCTTTGGGTGCAAAGGTATCAGCAAAGAGCATGTTGTCGGTTGTATCGGTTGTAGGTTTGGCTTTGGTCTTGGGAGCTATCTGCCTCGATCCCGCAAATGTAGTAGGTCTTCCCGTATTCAAGGGTACAGAGGGCTTTGGTGTTGCACAGGTGCCCATCAACGCTGCTCTCTTGGTATTGTGCGGTCTTTGTACTTCAGTAATGTGGGGTGGTATCTTCAACC
>JAGBIR010000096.1 GCA_017934845.1 Alistipes sp.
CCCGTTTCCTGAAGTATAATAGCGGAAATGACAGCAAGAAATGTTTTATACCCCTCTGTCACTTGCGTGACATCTCCCCTATATTAGGGGCGAAATTTTGAGGGTAACAGACAAAAAAACTCTCCCCCTAAAATAGGGGGAGTACCCTTTAGTGGGAGGGGGTATAATAATTTTGAATTACTGTTTCACTGTCAGCTCGACCACCGTATCTATGTCTGTCGGCAGATTGTTGAGCGTCAGCACAACACCATCCTCAAGCTGCTTGAAGGCGACCTTCTCGCCACCGATGAACATTCGTGCCGATGCTATGCGGGCCGTCTCGCCCACGAAGAGCGTGCGATCCTTAAGATCGAGTATGTGGACATAAATCTTGTCGCCCTTGCGTGTTGTAGTACCCCACGGACGCGATACAACCTCGCTGCCGCGTGTGCCATAAATCGTCTCGCCATAGCAATTCATCCACTCGCCAATCTCGCGCAGTCGCTCTATCGATAGTGCGGGCAGCTCGCCGTTGGGTTGAGGGCCTATGTTGAGCAGCAGGTTGGCACTCTTGCCGGCGGCGCGCACCAACAGGTGGATTAGCTCTTTTGCCGACTTATATTTTTGATCCCATATACGATAGCCCCACATTCCGTTCATCGTTTCGCAACTCTCCAGCGGCAATGGACTTATGGCCTGCCCCGAATATCCGGCCTTGTTCTCACCCGGCAGGTCGCGCTCGAAGATCTGAATATCCTCGCCCGGGAAGGGATCGACGTGGTGATTGTTGCCAATAAGACACGAGGGCTGCAGGCGATGAATCAGCTCGTACTGCTCCTTGAGTTGCCAATCGTGCTCGGGCTTATCCCACCAGCCATCAAACCATATAGCTCCGATAGGGCCGTAGGCTGTGAGCAGCTCGGTAAGCTGCTTATTCATAAAACTATAATACGATGGCCAGTCGGCCTTCTTGGGATCACGACCTGCGTACAGTCCCGTATGTGATGCGGGATAGTCATCGCGATACCAGTCGATGTGCGAGTAGTAGAAGTGCAACGCGATACCCTGCTTGTGGCACTCGTCGGCAAGCTCCTTTATGATGTCGCGGCCAAAGGGCGTCGCATCCACAATGTTATAGTCCGACTGCGCAGTGTGGAACATCGAGAAACCATCGTGGTGGCGAGAGGTGATGCAGATGTACTTCGCTCCCGAAGCCTTGATGGCTGCGACCCACTCTGCGGCGTTGAAGCGCGAGGGGTAGAAACCCGACGCGAGCTTGGCGTACTCGTCGCGGGGGAGTTTTTGGGTCTGCATATACCACTCGCCCTGTGCGGTCATAGAGTATATGCCCCAATGGATGAAGATACCGAATTTATTGTCGCTGAATCGCTCACGAGCAGCAAGATTCTCCTCCGAGGGTGTGTAGCTATAGTCGCGAGGTGTGCCTTGCTGTGCGGTGTCGATATTTTGCGCTGAGGCATAGAAGCCTACGAGCAATGCACTACATAGGGTGCAGAGGGTAAATAGTCGTTTCATATTGGTAATTTATGGTTAATCTGTGTAGTTTTGGTTAATCTATACAAATATAATTATTCTTGCGCAAAAACACAAATATGAGCCGTTACGTTATAAATTGTAACTTCTGGAGCCACAAAATCGCCCGATTATTTGTTTTTTCAGCGTCGATTTATTACTTTTGTTGAAAATTGTAAGCAGAACAACTCAAAACTTAAAATATTATCATTATGTACGGTAAAATTAAAGAGCATTTGCAGAACGAGCTGGCCGAGATTAAGGCTGCCGGTTTGTACAAAACAGAGCGTATCATCGAGTCAAAGCAGCGTGCCGAGATCGATGTTGCAGGTGGTAAGGTGTTGAACTTCTGTGCTAACAACTACCTTGGTCTTTCAGACAACCAGCGTTTGATCGACGCTGCGAAGAAGGCTATGGACGAGCGTGGTTTCGGTATGTCATCGGTACGTTTCATCTGCGGTTGTCAGGATATGCACAAGGAGCTGGAGAAGGCTATCGCCGACTACTTCGGTACCGTGGATACTATCCTCTATGCAGCTTGCTTCGACGCTAACGGTGGTGTTTTCGAGCCTCTGTTGAACGAGCAGGATGCTATCATCTCTGACGCTTTGAACCACGCCTCAATCATCGACGGTGTACGTCTTTGCAAGGCTGTTCGCTATCGCTACGCCAACGCCGATATGGCCGAGTTGGAGGATTGCTTGAAGCGCGCACAGGCACAGCGTTTCCGTATTATCGTTACCGACGGTGTATTCTCAATGGATGGTAACGCAGCTCCGCTCGACGAGATCTGCGCATTGGCCGAGAAGTACGACGCATTGGTAATGGTTGACGAGTGCCACTCGGCAGGTGTATTGGGTAAGACCGGTCGCGGAATTACCGAGCTTTACAACCTCCGTGGTCAGGTTGATATCCTTACAGGTACACTCGGTAAGGCCTTTGGTGGTGCTGTTGGTGGTTTCACAACAGGTCGCAAGGAGATTATCGATATGTTGCGTCAGCGTTCACGTCCCTACCTCTTCTCAAACTCATTGCCACCCGCAGTAGTAGGTGCCAGCATCGAGATGTTTAAGATGCTTGCCGAGAGCGACGAGTTGCACGATCGCTTGGCTGCCAATGTTGAGCATTTCCGCTCGAAGATGGTTGCTGCAGGCTTCGATATTAAGCCTACACAGTCGGCTATCTGCGCCGTTATGTTGTACGATGCAAAGCTCTCACAGGACTTTGCTGCAAAGTTGCAGGATGAGGG
>JAGBIR010000097.1 GCA_017934845.1 Alistipes sp.
GCATCGGTAAACTGCTCCCAGCCCCGACCTGCGTGCGAAGCTGCCAAGTGCGCCTTTACCGTAAGCACAGAGTTAAGCAACAACACTCCCTGCTCGGCCCAGCGGTCAAGATTTCCGCTCTGGGGGATGGGCGTACCAATATCGTCGTTAATCTCTTTGAAGATATTTTGCAGCGAGGGTGGAAAAGGTATTCCATCGTTCACCGAGAAACACAATCCATTAGCTTGGCCGGGCCCGTGATATGGATCTTGGCCAATAACGACCACCTTGAGTGAATCGACAGGACATTTATCGAAAGCGCGAAAGATGTTTCTGCCGGCAGGGTAGATAGTCCCCGCAGCATACTCCTCGCGTACGAAATTAGTCAGTTGCTCGAAATAGGGTTTATCGAACTCCTCCTGCAAGAGCGATTTCCAATCGGCTGCAATTTTTACATCCATAGTGAATTTTTCAAATGTTACCGATGGTAAAAGTACAAAAAAAATGGTAACTTTGGGGCGTTAAAACGTAAAACAAAATGAAAAAGTCAATTTTATTTCTCGCAATGGCATTCGCTTGCGTTGCGTGTTGTGATTCTCAGAGTTGCAAAACCGAGGATGCAGAGGTTAAGAATCTGATTTATATGATCGGCGATGGTATGGGTCTGGCCCACGTTTCGATGCTTCAGGTTGAGGGGAAATATGCCCCCACAGCCTTCGATCGCGCCGAAAACATTGCCCTTATGACCACATATTCGAGCAACAACCGCGTAACCGATTCTGCAGCAGCCGGAACAGCTTTGGCATCGGGTTACAAGACCAATAATCGAATGTTGGGAATGACTCCCGACAGTGTTGCCGTAGAGTCGATGATGGAGAAGGCTATTCGTGCCGGCAAGTCAACGGGCTTGGCCTACACTTGCTATCTGCAGCACGCCACTCCGGGTGCATTCTATGCACACTCCGACCATCGCGATTCGGTACGCGTTATCACAGCCGATTTCTTGAAGAGTAACATCGACGTTGCATTGGGTGGCGGTCGCGCTATGGTTGACCGATATTTTGCCAAGGAGGGTAAAAACTACCTTGACGAGCTCGCTGCATTGGGTTATCAGGTGGCACACACGCCCGAGGAGATGGCTCAAGTAACGCAGGGTAAGCTGCTCGGTCTTTTTGCTGATTACAATATGCCAAAGATGGCAGAGGGGCGTGGCGACTATCTGTTGAAGGCTACCAACAAGGCTTTGGAAATACTCTCAAACAATGTTGCTGCCGAGCAGAAGAGCGGTTTTATGCTTATGGTTGAGGGTTCGAAGATTGACTACCGCGCCCACGATAACGACACCGAGGGCATACTTGCCGAGGTGCGCGACTTCGAGAAGTGCGTTGCTGCAGCAATGGACTTTGCCGACAAGAATCCCGGTACTCTCGTTGTTGTATGTGCCGACCACGAGACCGGCGGCGTGGCATTGGCAAGCAACAAGGCTGATTTCAAGCTCTCGGAGAGTGGTATTAAATACACCTATGGCACACGCGGCCATTCGGGTACAATGGTGCCAATCTACCTCTACGGTACAGGTGCCGAACGCATAAATGGCGTAATGGATAATACCGATTTGGCAAAGAAGTTGATGGAGATTTTGAAGCTGGAGTAATCTAAAACCAGTGACAGAAAAGGTCGGGCAGTGTTGCCCGACCTTTTTGTTTTACTCCTCAATCAATTGTTTTAACAGCGTCGGCATACCCTCGGCAGCGCGCGCCTTGATGTGAGTCAGTGGATTGCGAATCATCGATGTATCGGGCGTACCCGGATCGACAACATAGATAGGCACTCCCGGCTTTGCGTAGCGCACCAACATAGCAGCGGGGTAAACAGCCAGCGATGTACCTACGACAATCATCAAATCGGCAGCGGCAGCTATCTCGCACGCACGATCGAACATAGGTACCGACTCGCCAAAGAATACGATATGAGGACGCAACAGAGAGCCATCCTCAGCTCTATCATCCAACTTTTGCTCCCAGCCCTCGATTGGTACAATAAGGTCGGGATTGCGTTGGCTGCGTAGCTTCACGAGTTCGCCATGCAGATGCGTCACACGCGTAGAGCCGGCACGCTCGTGCAGATTATCGACATTTTGTGTTACCACCTCAACATCGAAATACTTCTCCAGCTCGGCAATGGCTCGGTGTGCCGCATTTGGCTCCACGCCCAAAAGTTCCTTACGACGCTTATTGTAAAACTCAATAACCAAAGCCCTGTTTCGCGCCAAAGCCTCGGGCGTACAAACATCCTCAATGCGGTACGATGCCCACAGACCGTCGGCATCGCGGAAGGTCGCAAGTCCGCTATCGGCACTCACACCTGCGCCTGTAAATACAACTATCTTTTTCATATCATACAAACTTTTCTTCTCCTCGGTTTTCGCAACTCTCGCTCCAGTAAAATTGCCCTACATTGCCTTACTCGCCTATACCACATATATGCGCCAAAAGCAGCCGTAGTCAGGAATATCGATATTATAATCATCACCTTAACCCACTCATGAGGAGTGTTGAAATAGTCGGGATTCTGGAAATATACTATCGTATAGCCAATAGCAAATGCCGCCGCACAAAACAGCGAGTAGTAAACCGCCGAACGCCAGCAACGGCGGGGCAACATTCTGTTGAATCGGTAAAAAGCTATATCGACAATGATGAAATCAACGATATAGATATACCAAGGTGTCTTCTCCCAATCTAAATACTCGCCCAGAAGCATAGAGCCGAGCCACATCAATAGACATAACTCAACCACCCAATCTCGGCATTTATAGATATAAGGCAGATTCGCAGCAGAGGCCTTTTCAATTCTTTTTAACTTCGAGCCCATAAATTAACCTCTCTTTCTTCTACCAATTCCAATCCACAGCACACAGCCCACAATGGCAGTAATAACACAGGTCCAAAAGAACCATTGCTGCCAGATATTTAATGTGTCAGAGGTAAAGCTAAGTGCCACGCAAACAGCTACCCCCACAACACCGCA
>JAGBIR010000098.1 GCA_017934845.1 Alistipes sp.
GATTTTAGTAGAACCCGTAAACGGCAAAGTTCGAGTCGTAGTTGGTGGCGGATACTCCAACTTACATGTATTCGGAGAACAAACATCCGATTTTGATATCTGGAACAACATGGTTCAAATAATGACTAATAATGCCAATTATGATATTGCAATACCTGTTGGATTATTCAAGGGCGTTGCAATATCTACATACCCTGATGGTTTTAAGGAAGTTATACCTAGTGGCAAATATGATTTTATTTCACTCGTATTACGCAGTAAGACAGGTTTGTCTAATAAAAAGACTGGATTTTACGTTTATAAGCAGCAAAAAAACGGAGAATTATTATGCGGATTTTGCGATAATGAAGGTAACGAAATAATTCCTTGTAAATATAAAAGTATATATTTCGACGGAAATGATTTCGTTGGCGATAACACAAAGACTATGCTTGAATGGAATGAGGTCTATATCAAAAATATGAATATAAAGAAAGAACTGGCTGAACAAAAGCGTGCAGAGTGGGCTCAAGTTCTAAATTCTTTTGGAAACACAATGATGAGTGTTGCATCTACAATGAACGGTCCAACATATGCTATGTATTCAGAGTCGGGTAGTGTATCAGCTAAAACTTCTGGCAAGTCCAATAAAAAATCTGCTAGCGAAATGACAAGTAGAAATACAGCATATAAAGCTTATGAAAGCTATGCTAATGAACTAATTAAGATGGCAAACGGTCAAATAGCATATAGCGACAGCCAAAGAAAAAAATATCAAGCAGAAATGAAAAATATTCGTACGAAGTGGATTAAAAAGGGATATGAATTCACTAAATTGTCGTGGGAAGACTGGAGTGGATTGTAGGAATTATTATAAGCTGAAACAAATTAGCCGGCCAAAATTAATGGTCGGCTAATTTGTTTCATGCGGTAAATTTTGACTTATTTCTTGTCGTTCTTCGAAATAGCGTCACGCATCTGCGTATCGGCCATAATATTTTTCATCTTATAATAATCCATAATGCCCAGATTTCCATTACGGAAAGCCTCTGCCATTGCAAGTGGAACTTCAGCCTCGGCCAAGATAACTTTTGCTCGCGCATCCTGTGCCTTTGCGCGATTCTCCTGCTCCAATGCAACAGCCATCGCACGACGCTCCTCAGCCTTTGCCTGCGCAATATTCTTATCGGCATCTGCCTGATCAATCTGAAGTTGCGCTCCGATATTCTTACCTACATCGATATCGGCAATATCAATTGACAAAATCTCGAAAGCCGTACCGGCATCCAAACCCTTCTCGAGCACAACGCGAGAGATTGAATCGGGATTTTCCAGTACAATCTTATGCGACATAGCCGAACCGATAGATGATACGATACCCTCGCCTACACGCGCCAAGACAGTCTCCTCGCCAGCACCACCGACCAACTGCTTAATGTTTGCACGCACGGTAACACGCGCCTTGGCGATAAGCTGAATACCATCCTTCGCAACGGCTGCAACGGGCGGAGTGTTGATAACTTTCGGATTTACAGACATCTGCACAGCCTCAAATACGTCGCGACCAGCCAAGTCAATAGCCGTAGCCATCTTGAAATCAAGGTTGATGTTAGCCTTCTGGGCCGACACCAAAGCGTGAACTACATTGGTAACATTTCCGCCAGCCAAGTAGTGCGCCTCCAACTCGTTAGCATCAAGTTTCAAACCTGCCTTTGTACCCTCAATCATCGATGAGACAATAACTGAAGGCGGAACGCGGCGCCAGCGCATCAAGAATAGCTGCAAAAGGTTGATTCTAACGCCTGATACAAGGGCCGAAAACCAAAGGCCCACAGGAATAAAATAGAAGATAACCCAAATAGCGATAAAGAATAATACGCCAATAAGGGCTACAAAGCCAATTTCAAAAGTACCCATATCCATAACTTATATAATGTTAACATTTTACACTCTATTATCTAAAGTTATACAGCCTTTACGATGATTGTAAAATTCTCGAATCCTACAACCTCTATTAATGTGCGCTGGTCGATATATTTGTCAATCGATTTTGCCTCGTACATCTCGCCTCGAATTTCAACTTTCCCCATTGGAGAGAGGCGCGAAACAGCAATACCCGTATCGCCAATTTTCACCTTTTGGTCGGGTAGGTCATTACTCTTACCCTCCACCTTATTATTCAACGCCAAACGACGCCATGTCTTTGCTCGCAACGAGATAACTGTCACAATTAAAGCCAAAACCAAGGCTATACCGATTGTAATAATTCCACCCAAGAAACCTAAGCGATCGAATCCTAAATATATTGCTGCTCCGTAGCTTACCAACGACAAAATGGCACCGAGAGTAACGCCCGGAAGGAATACCAACTCTGCAACGAGGAAGAAGGCTCCTAAAATTAAAAGTATAGCTATAAGTCCCATAACAATTACTTTATATCAAATGGTTAAACTCTTTTATTTTCAATTGTTTAATATATGTCAATTACTCCTCTTCTTCAGTCACTTCCGACTTAATTTCCGATATCTCGATTGTCAAACCTTCATCGCATTTCGCAATGGCATCGGCAACACGTTGTGCGAGGGCTTTACTACCGAACATTCCAACCAAGAACGTATCGTCGGCAATCTTCGACACCTGACAATCGGGAGCCATCGATGAAATAATCTCCTGCACCGTTTCGTCCAGTTTGCTGCCGGTTATCACAATTCTATATGAAATACGGCCGCCTTCGCCCATCTCGGTAATGTTGGTCTTGTAGCCATCAACCCACTCGACAATTCGTGGATTTCTAAATCCCTTCTTCTTCATTACAGCAACAGCTGCTTCAGCCTCGGCCAATGTACGCAATCCGCCGGCATAATAGCTAAATCGGCCATCATCCTCCACATCCACACTCAATGGCACGGCTCCACGGAAGATTGATGTCGCCTGACGAACTTTATACATTCCAAGCAAAATACGATAAATCGTACCATATTCATACACGATACAATCCGGAACGGGATTTGACGAGGTGTATGGCGAACGTGAGCGGAACTCGATAGCTGCATAATCAACAAACGAACGTCGTTCAACATCGATAACCGGCATGCGATAATCTACCTGACGCACAGCACGTGAAGCACTCGAAAGTGAATCAATAGTTTTAGGCAGGTCGAGCATCTTGGCTACATACATCTCGTAATTCAACACAACTGGTTTTTGCAAGCAGTAATCGGCCACCGCCTCCGAAGCGCAATTATCGACCGCCATTGCTTGCATCTGACGAGCCTCCGAGGTCATATTTTCGGTCAACTCCAGAATATCCTCACGCCCCTCCTTTTCAAGGAAATAGGAATAAACATAGGTCTTTTGGTCAAAAATCTCGGTCCATAGCTTTGCCAATCGGCGGTCAAGTACCATATTTTCATCCATAGCAACCGAAATTTCGGCATATATATCCTCCGACTCCGATTCTGTGGCAGCCTTCAGGTATTTATCGTAGAGCGACTCTATTTTCTTGTAATTTTCGACATACATCTTTACATAATCTCGAGCCTCCGCCTCGCGTTTATGTACATTCATAAGCACCTCGTAATCCTCGTCAAAAAGCGAATTACGGAAATATTCGTTATTGTAGATTGAACTTGACGCCTGCGATTCTACACCACCTATATTATCCATAGATGAGAGCAAAAACTCCTGTTCTATGGCATTGATATTGTCCACAAGTTTAACCTTTTCACTTCGTAGCTCTATCATCTTCTCCTCGACATCGGCAAGAACCGTTGACAGAGAGTCTATCGTGTTTCGCATAAGAGTGTCACGCTGCTCGGCTATAGTTCGCATATCAAGGCGAACACCTCGCATTACGTTTATAAGTGAGTCCGAGCGCATCTGCAGAAGTTCATCGCGACGCAACAACTCCATATAATTTTTATTCTGTCCCAGCTCGGGGATGCGAGCAACGACATCTTGTGCAGCAGCATCGGTTACCGTAAGTAGGGCGCACGCTATGCCCGCAATTATAATTTTGTATCTAATCATTATCTCCACCATCTTATGAAAAATAGTTGAATCAAACCAAATATCTCCAAACGTCCAAACAACATTAAGAACGTCAAATTTGCTTTAGTTATTACCGGCATTGCCGAATAGTTATCCATCGTGCCTATATCGCCAAATCCCGGGCCTACATTACTTGCACATGCAACAGCAGCCGAGAATCCGGTCATCAAATCGGCTCCGAAGAGCGTATTGAGGAATGTGCCAATTAAAATCAGCATCATAAAAGCGACGATATATACCATTACGGTGTTCAGCATATCACGATCCTGCGGTATGCCGTCGATCTTGGTACGGAATATGGCAGCGGGGTGCTGCTGGCGACGCAAACGGTTGCGCATCATCTTTACCGCCAACAACAGACGGTCAATCTTCAATCCTCCCGATGTAGATCCCGCACAAGCGCATACTATCGAGCAGAATATCAAGATTAGAATTGCAAACGAGGTCCACTCGTTACAATCGGCGGTCGCAAAACCTGTTGTTGTGATAATTGATACGGTATGGAACAATGCGTGATGTAAAGATGTAAATAAATTAGGATATATATCTGCTAACCATAGGCTTACGCCAATCAATGCAGCTGCTGAAGCAATTATACCAAAATAGAATTTTGTAACCTCCGAGCGGAAAATATTATTATGTTTTCCCGTACAAGTCGCGTAAATCAAGCCGTAGTGAATACCCGAAATTACCATCGTCGCCATCAAGATCCACTCGATAAGTGGCGAATTAAAGTAGGCAATGCTCGTATTCTTGGTACCAAAACCACAGGTAGCTGTAGCAGCCATTGCATGGCAAACTGCATCGAACCAGCACATTCCGCTCAACTTTAGCGCAATGGTAGCTAAAGCCGTCAATACCAAGAAGATAGTAAGGATAATTCGCACAACGGTTTGTGTGCGGTAATTGAAATTATCCTTTGCCAGCGAGGATAGTTCGACATTCGAAAGCATCATCTTACTCTTGCCGATGGAGGGCAGAATCACCAATGCAAACATAATTACTCCCACACCGCCAATAAAGCAGGTTGACATACGCCAGAACAATAGGCCTCGCGGCAGCGCTTCAATATCGTTGAGTATTGATGCTCCGGTAGTTGTAAAGCCCGAAACACTCTCAAACCACGCATTAATCACCGAAAATTCACCGCCCCACATCAAGTAGGGGAACATACCCACAATGCTCGACACCACCCAAGCACCTACGACAATGCAATAACCCTCCTTCTGGGAAATGCGGTCGGTGCTCGGTACAAAAATCATTGGGAAGCAACCCAATACCAGCGTAAGCAATGATGAAAGCAATAGGGGAGAGTAAGATGTATCTATGTTATTGGCGTAGGCAATACCTGCCGAGAGCAACATAAATGCCGCCAGCACCAACTGCACAAAGCCAATGTATCGAACGACTATACTAAAACGCAAATCCATCGCACTCTTGCTAATCTGTTACTTTAGAGATTTAGGATTATTTATGACCGATTCGATTTTCTCTTTCAACTCCTGCATCTCGTCACGACACTCCGTTTTTGTCATAAATGGGATTTTATATCGAATCGAGTCGCCCAAACTCTTATTCATCGAGATAATAGGCTTGATGATGTAAATATTCACGAAGTAATAGAACATCAACAAGATAGCTATCATCACCACAAGTGAAATAAACACCGGTGTAACGGCTCTATACGCGTTACGGCTCAGTCGCTCGGCACGCGGGGTAAGCGAAGTTCGGGCATCCGACACAACGCGTAAAATAGCACTACTTGTCTCGTTATAGGCTGGAAGATAAGCCTCGTCGTACCACTCACGACCATCAAACGCAATCAGATTCAGCGAGTCGGGCATGATTGACTGTTGTTCAATAACGTGGGAGTCCAGCAGCTGAACTACGGCCATATTCATTAGTGAGGCGTAGCTCTCCAACGAATCAAACAATACTGCTGCCGACTTATTTGAATCGCTTCGCGCTTGCGCTACTTTTGCCTTGAAGGCCTCGTAACTCGTGCGGCAAGAGTCGGCATAGAGCGTATCTTGCAAAACAGCATAACTGATTACAGCTCGATCGTTTGCACGAATAGCATCGAGCATACTCTCCGATAGCTCGATACTACGGCGATTACCCGCCAAGATCGATTCAATATCGGTTGACATATGATTAAGTTCATAGAGCGACACCAATCCCGAAAAGAACAGCAACACGACGATGCTGAAGAATCCGGCTGTCACTCGTTTACGAATACCCGTCATAATATGATTACTTTACTACTTAATATGCAAATATAGCAAAATAAATTGTAAAAGAAGAACTATTTTACGTTCAACGCCCTATTTATTCCACTAATTGGGCATTAACATCGTGATTATCTTCCATCGAGAGCAGTCGTACGCGACAAATCTTATTAATCAGGTCGCGACGGTAGGGCATCTTTACGCGAACATAATTGCCCGTATAACCAAACATCATTCCACCCTTAATAGTACTTTCGAACAACACGTCGGCCTCCTTGCCAACCATTGCCGCGCAAAACTCACCGTGCAGCTTGTCACACAATGCCTCAAGACGCTCCACGCGCTCGGTTGATATGCGTGCCGGCACCTTATTGGGCATATCGACCGCAGGTGTTCCGGGTCGCTCCGAGAATGGGAAAATATGCAAGAATGAAGGCTTTAAGCGAGCCAACAAATCGTATGTCTCTTGGAAATTCTCTTCCGTTTCGCCCGGAAATCCGGTAATGACATCTATGCCGATAAACGAGTCGGGCATCAGTTCTCTCACTTTCTCGATACGGTCGGCAAAACGCGCCGAAGTATAGCGGCGGCGCATCAGACCAAGAATCTTATCCGAGCCACTTTGCAGTGGAATGTGGAAGTGATGTTGAAATTTAGGTGACGATGCGCAAAACTCTATAACTTCGTCGGTTATAAGATTTGGCTCAATTGATGAAATTCTATATCGTTCGATACCTTCAACCTCATTTAACGCACGCAGTAAATCGACAAACTTCTCGCCCGTCGTACGGCCAAAATCACCCGTATTAATTCCCGTAATTACAATCTCCTTCAATCCCGATGCAGCCACTTGCTCGGCCTCCTTAACTAAATCGGCAATAGGTATATTACGACTCGATCCGCGTGCATAATGGATGGTACAATATGCACATTTATAGTCGCAACCATCCTGCACCTTAAGGAACGAACGTGAACGATCGCCAGAGGAAAAGGCGGCAAAGAATCGGGTAATCTGCTCGCAATCGCACGACGTTACGCACTGTCCACCTTGCGCCATAACATTAAGCACCGCTTGATATAAATCGCCTTTATCATTGTTGCTCAATACAATATCAACTCCTTCGATTGCAGCAATCTCATGGGGCTTAAGCTGCGCATAACATCCCGTAACCGCAATTATAGCCTGCGGATTACGACGATGCAGTTTGCGAATCAGATTACGACACTTTTTGTCGGCATGCTCCGTCACCGAGCAACTGTTTATAACGCCTATATCGCACTCTTCATTCGCTCCAACACGCACAAACCCACCCTCTTCAAATTGGCGCGCAATAGTAGAACTCTCCGAAAAGTTGAGTTTACAACCCAATGTATGAAAACTTACACGTCTATTCATCTCAAAAAATCTTATTTTTCAATGCGAAAATATAAAATCTTGTTCAAATAGAAAAAAAGTTTTGACTCAATCCGATAATTTCGATACTTTTGCAGTCGTTTATAAAATAAAAATTGCTTACAATGGAGTTTTTTGCCGACATATTTCGTTACTCCTACCTCGCAAATGCACTCGCAGCAGCTATCCTCGCAAGTGTGCTGTGCGGTATAATTGGCACATACATCGTATCGCGACGATTGGTATTTTTGTGCGGAGGTGTCACTCACGCTTCGTTTGGCGGTTTGGGTATAGCTTTCTATTTGGGCGTAAACCCCATTGGCGGTGCATTGCTGTTTGCTATATTGTCGGCTTTAGGCATAGAGTGGGCGGCCGACAGAGGCAAGATGCGCGAAGATTCGGCAATTGGTATCATCTGGTCGGTCGGAATGGCTATCGGCGCACTTTTTATGAGTCTTACACCGGGCTACACCTCGGGCGACTTGTCGAGTTATCTGTTTGGTAGTATTATAACCGTTACATCGACCGATGTAGTTCTGCTCGGCATACTTACCGCGCTTTGCACGTTAGGCGCAATTATTTGGTGGCGACCGATAATGTTTATGGCCTTCGATCGCAATTTTGCCGCAAGCCAAGGCATTGACACTCGAGTGGTATCGTACCTGATGTCGATAGTGATTGCTATTGCAATAGTGATGGCAATCCGCATAATGGGCATTGTGTTGCTGTTATCGCTATTTACGATTCCCGCTGTCGCAGCCAACGCACTAACAAAATCATATTCAAAAATTACGATTCTGGCAGTCGTAGTAGCCGTCATAGGTGCCGTTTTAGGACTTATTGTGAGCTATTATTTGGAAGTTCCGTCGGGTGCAAGCATAATATTTATGCTTACGCTGATACTTATTGCCGTAAAAATATTATCTTTGCGAAGCAAAAAACTAAAGAATGCGAATTAAAACAATACATAAATTAGTTCTGAAGTCGTACCTTGGCCCCTTGGTGCTTACGTTCTGTATCGTCACATTCGTCTTGATGATGAATTTCTTGTGGCGTTATATCGACGAGCTTACGGGTAAGGGACTCGATGCGGGTGTCATCATCGAGCTGTTGGTTTACGCCACAATCAACCTCATCCCTATGGGACTGCCGCTTGTTATGCTTTTTGCGGCAATTATGACAATGGGTAACTTGGGCGAGAACTACGAGCTGCTTGCTATGAAATCATCGGGAATGTCGCTTATGCGCATTATGAAACCGCTGATTATCCTTACAGTACTAATCTCGATAGGCAGTTTCTTTGTTGTGAATAATCTTGTGCCGTATGCCTACAAAAAGATGTATAGCATACTGTTCGATATCCGTAAGCAGAAGCAGGTTATGGAGTTCCACGACGGATTGTTCTTCAATGGAATCGACGAGAATATCAGTATTCGACCCGAGTGGCAGGATCCCGAAACCGGATTGCTGCATAATGTGTTGATTTACGACAACTCGTCGGCCGGAGGAAATATGACTACAACGGTTGCCGAGTCGGGTTATATCCGTTTGAGCGACGATAAACGATTCTTGCTCATCACACTCTATAATGGCGAAAATTATCAGCATACACGCAACTCCAGCTGGTTTAATAAGAACTCTATGCGCCACGATAAATTCGAGGTACAGGAGGCTAAAATCGCTATGGAGGGCTTTAACTTCGAACGAAACGACAATAGCGAGCTTATCAACAGCTCGCAGAGTAAAAATATTGTTGAGTTGCAGCACGATATCGATTCGCTTGATGTTCGTGTAGCAGAGGCATCGTCGAAATCCTACGAGCCGCTAATGAAGGATAACATCTTTACGAAGGATATTCAGGTATTGCAGTTACCCGACTCGTTGCGTATCGACAAGAGCGATTTCCGTAATGTAAATCTGCTGGACTCAATAAGCAAACTCGACACACGTACACGCAACAAGATTTGGTCTTCGGCACGTTCTGCGGCGCAAAATTCGCGTAATTCGCTCACATTTGACGAATCGACGGCAAAGGTTGCCTTATCACAGCTATATCGTAGCAAAAACGATTGGCATAGAAAGTTGGCGGTGCCTGTATCCGTATTGATTTTCTTCCTGATTGGCGCACCTTTGGGAGCTATCATCCGTAAGGGCGGTTTGGGTACACCTATCGTTATTTCGGTGGCATTCTTCGTGTTCTACTATATTGTGAGTCTTAATGGCGAAAAGGCAGCAAAGGAGGGTGTGTGGAGTTCATTCTCGGGAATGTGGCTATCGGCATTTGTTCTAACGCCTATAGCTATATATCTGCTTATTAAGGCAACGAACGACTCCTCGTTGCTTGATACCGAGTGGTATTACGACAAATACCGTAAGCTAAAGGAGCGAACTGACAAAGTATGGTTACCATTCAAGGGTCGCGTCACATCGTCGAAAGTATGGCAAATGTTTGCCTCAATTAAGTTCAAAAAGAGTAAAACCAACAAATAATATGCAAGCAAAAGATTTGCGCATCGTCTTTATGGGTACGCCCGAATTTGCTGTGGCGTCACTCAAGAGATTAGTTGCCGATGGTTATAACGTAGTGGCGGTGGTCACTACACCCGATAAACCCGCAGGACGCGGCCAAAAGATTCACGAGAGCGATGTAAAGGTTGCCGCACGCGAGCTGGGTCTGCCAATACTTCAACCCGAGAAGTTGAAAGATCCGGAATTTGTGGAGGCTATGCGCGCGCTGAATCCCGATTTGGGTATTGTTATTGCGTTCCGTATGTTGCCCGAAATTATTTGGGGTATGCCTCGTTTGGGGACTTTTAATCTGCACGCCTCGTTGTTGCCGCAGTATCGCGGTGCTGCGCCTATAAACTGGGCTATCATAAACGGCGAGACAGAGAGCGGTATTACAACATTCCTGCTCAACCACGAGATCGACAAGGGTGCAATAGTAGGGCAGCAGCGTATGTCTATTTTACCTGAGGATAACGTAGGTACGCTCTACGATAAGCTAATGTTGGCTGGCTGCGACTTGGTTGTTGATACGGTTGAGAAACTCGCTACGGGCGATTTTACAGCCGTTGAGCAGATGGATGTCGATGAGGCGACGTTGAAGCCTGCACCCAAGATTTTCAAGGATGATTGCCATATCGATTGGTCGTGGAATGGTGAGCGTATTGTAAATTTCGTTCGCGGTTTGTCGCCATATCCGGCAGCGTGGGGCGCATTGGTTAAGGGGGATGCAGAGGCTGGTTCGGCAAAGATTTTCGAGGTGGAGTTCGAGGCGAAAAGTGTTGGCTCGACGCCCGGAACAATCAGTTCCGACGGTCGTGAGAAGATCGAGGTGGCGTGTGCCGATGGTATCATCCATATCCACTCGATGCAGATGGCTGGCAAGCGTCGCATGACAAATAAGGAGTTATTGCTCGGTCTGCGCGATATCGAGGAGTATAAATTCGTCTAACAAGATTTATTACATAACAAAAGAGGTCACTTCGCGAAGTGACCTCTTATTCTTTACATAGCAACCATTAATACGGTAATCCGATTTCCCAAATGCCGCCTTGACCAAATATTCCATTTACCCAATCGCCAAGTTTATTGGCATACAAACCAATGTCGAGCATAGTAAAGCGGTTGCGGATATGACGCACCAAAGTAACATCGGAACGCATCTGCTCGAGTGAAATACCGACCTGCTCGGGAGAAGTGGGAGCTCCAACGGTCGAGATGAACTCATACATCTGCTGATATGTATAGCACTGTTCTTGCAGCATCTTCTTGATATCGAACCAGTTATTCTTCATCAATTGAAGTTGTCGGCGCACCTCCTCACGATCCTTATAACGGGCCATTGACTCGGCAATTACGTTATCGCCGTATGGCAAATCCTCGAACAAATCCTCGGCCTCGTGACGCATCTGGCGGCGATTCTTCCACTGCGATGCACAAGCGCGAACATCCAATTTTGAGAAGTCACACTTACACATCTCGTCAAACATTGCACACATCATAAGCGTGCCGACACTCACTTGAAAGCCGTGCGATGGGGTATAGCCATTGTATGTATGGCCACGCATATTCCACAAATGGCTGAACAGATGTTCCGTTCCCGACGCCGGAATACTCGAACGAGCCGCCTGCATTGCAAAACCGCTCAACATCAAGCCCTCGACCAAGGTAGCAATAGCCTCCGGACGACGCTCTGCCACTCCTACGGGGTCAGCCAACGACTCCTTCAAACCATCGTGAACAATATGCCACGCAACGTTGTGGATAGGCTCCACACCCAAGAAATCGGCCAAAACCCACTCCGTTCCCGAAGGAATCTTTGCAGCCAAGTCGGCATAGCCTGCAGCTGTCATCTCCACCGGTGCCTTTGCCATAACACCTGCATCGGCAAGAATCACTCGCGGAGCAGGGCATGTAAAGGTCTGCTTCATATTCTTATAAATAATTGAAGCACCAAACGAAGAGTAGCCATCGACCGAAGCTACGGTAGCTACACACATATATTGGCGATTCTGGCGATATGAGCAGAGTTTACACAAATCGTTAACCGTACCTGAACCAACAGCAATAGCAATGGCATCGGTAGAAGCTAAACGAGCATCGAGCATCTTTACGAAGGTCCACTCGGCGTGAAAATTGGGATAGTCGAAAATAAAAGGCTCTTCGCACTCAACATCCGACTGTTTCAAATAGTTATTTATGGCCTCGCCTGCGGCTGGCCAAGTATTTTTATCCGCTAAGACCACAGCTTTCCTGCCCGGAAATTGCTCTTTGAACATTACCGGAACTCGATCCAGAATGTCAACGCCAATCTCCAACGCAACCGTATCGGTCGCGGCAGCCAAAGCTCGGGCCACTCGTTGATTGTTATTCATACCAAATTCTTAACGTATTGTGTTGATACTCACCCAAAAGGCTACAACAGAATACGGGTTAAAATAATATCCTTGATAACAAAGATAGAAAAATTTTCTAAAAAAACGAAGATATATATACAAAATCGTATAAATATCAGTCTATTTGATATAAATCTGCTTAAAATCAGCGATATATTTTTTATTTTTGAATAAATAAAACAGAGGCCAAATATCATCATCAACCACGACGCAACAGTATAAAATAACAAGCATCGGAATCCCTTTTGACTCCGATGCTTTAACCGAAATTATTTCAGCGTACGTTCGATATAAGATTTATAATCTTTAATAACGGGCTTATAATCATCATGGGCCATCAATGGCGATGATATTAGAAAATCGGCCGACGAACGATTAATAGCCGTTGGGACATTATACAGCGTAGCCAATCGTAGCAATGCCTTTACATCTACATCGTGAGGCTGTGCCGACATTGGATCCCAAAAGAAGATGAGCATATCAATCTCGCTATTGGCAATCATCGACCCCAGCTGTTGATCTCCTCCCAACGGACCCGATTTAAGCATTGTTATATCAAAGCGTGTATTGGCCGTATCGGTGGTGCGACGTTCCATAAGTGTCTCGGCAACAATACGTCCCGTTGTACCCGTACATACCAAACGGTGAGCAATCAACTTCTCTCCATTCCAAGCAACCCACTCTGCTAAATCGCGCTTCATATTATCGTGGGCAACAAGCGCGACGGTTAATCTCTTCTCCATAAATTCATCCTATTTTGAGCCGATCGTTATCGACTCTATTCATCCTTTTTTTTACAACTTTTATCACTGCAAAAATAGGGAAATATGGGTAAAGTTGTTCGCAAAACAGGTTAAAAAATCATTAAAAAAAGTGTGCAACCCACCTTGGAGTTACACACTTAACATTTGAAGCTGTGAGGATAGATTATTCTACCTTGCGGATAATCTCGCCTCCGTGCATAATAGCCTCCTCGTTCTGTGGAAGCAACTTCCATGCACGCTCGGGCAACGACTTCTTCAAGCCTGCCATAACGTTCTCCATCTTCACAACGGGCTTAATCTTCAAATAACCGCCCAAAATCATTGTGTTGAACAACTTACCCTGGCCCAATCGTGCGCACTCGGCAGCTGCGTCAATCTTATAAATCTCGATGTCGGTACGCGTAGGAGCATGAGTAATACCATTAGTATCGTAAATCAACACACCACCTGGACGCACCTTTGACTCAAACTTATCCATCGACTGCTGATTCAACACAATAGCCGTATCGTACTCGCTGGCGATAGGTGATGAGATCTTTCTATCGGAGATAACCACCGTAACGTTTGCTGTACCGCCACGCATCTCGGGACCATACGAAGGCATCCACGTCACCTCATAATCCTGCATAATACCCGAATAAGCCAGTATCTTACCCATCGACAGTACGCCCTGGCCTCCAAAACCTGCTAAAATAATAGTCTCTTTCATAAGAATCATCTTTTTAAGTTAATCCCTACTTGGGCAGTTCTGTACACTTAATATCTCCCAGCGGGTAAGCGGGGATAAGGTTCTCCTCCATCCACTTGTTAGCTGCTACGGGCGATAGTTTCCATCCGCTGTTACATGTTGCAACAACCTCTACAAGCGAATAACCATTGCCTGCCATTGCATTCTCAAACGCCTTGCGGATAGCCTTCTTACACTTGCGTACATTGGCGGGAGTATGAACGCTCTGGCGTGTAATATAAGTAGCACCATCCAAGTGAGTCATCATATCGGCAATCTTATAGGGGAAGCCGTTAAGTTTGGCGTTACGACCATAAGGAGTAGTAGCTGTCTTCATTCCCAGCAGGGTAGTGGGCGACATCTGACCACCGGTCATACCATAGATTGCGTTATTAATGAAGATTGTAACGATATTCTCGCCACGAGCTGCTGCGTGGATTGTCTCGGCAGTACCAATAGCCGAAAGGTCGCCATCACCCTGATATGTAAAGACCATTGTTTCGGGATGCAGACGCTTCAAGGCAGTTGCTACGGCACAAGCACGACCGTGAGCAGCCTCTACCCAATCAACATCGATATAATTATAAGCAAACACCGAACAACCTACGGGAGATACAGCAACCGTAGAGTTCTCCAAACCCATTTCGTCGATCACCTCAGCAACCAACTTATGTACAGTACCATGGCTACAGCCGGGGCAGTAGTGCATAACATTATCGGTGATGAGGCGAGGTTTTTCGTAAACCAAATTCTCTCTCTTTATCTCAACTTCTGCCATAACTCACTATTTTACAAAATTTTCCTTAATAACCTGCAATACGTCGTTAGGGTTAAACAACATACCACCCATACGGCCATAATGCATAACCGGAGCCTTGCCATTTACAGCCAAGCGAACATCCTCGACCATCTGGCCTGCATTTAGCTCAACCGACAAGAAACCCTTAACGCCACGCTCAGCCATCTGTGCAAGAACCTTTGATGGGAAGGGGTAGAGCGTAATAGGACGCAATAAGCCAACCTTCAAACCCTCGGCGCGAGCCTGCTCAACCGTTGCAGAACAGATACGAGCCGATGAACCGAATGCTACCAAGATATAGTCAGCGTCGTCGCACTCAATCTCCTCCCAACGAGCCTCCTGCTCCTCAAGAAGTCGATACTTCGC
>JAGBIR010000099.1 GCA_017934845.1 Alistipes sp.
AAAAAGTTAGAAAAACCTGCGATTTTGGTTGTTGATATGCTCAACGACTTCGTAACCGGTGCATTGGCTTGCGACCGTGGTAAAGCAATCGTTCCCGCTACTGCCGAGCTTTTGGATGCTGCTCGCGCTGCAGGTGTTCCCGTTATTTTCTGCAACGATGCTCACCGTGCGGGTATCGACCGTGAGTGTGAGCTTTGGGGCGACCACGCCATTGTAGGCACTCCGGGTGCAGAGGTTATTCCCGAACTCAAACTATCAGACAAGGACTATGTTGTTCCCAAGCGTCGTTACAGCGGCTTCTTCCAGACCGACCTCGACATCCTGCTCAAGGAGTTGGGTGTAAAGACCGTCGTTATGACCGGTTTGCACGCTCACATGTGCGTACGTCACACTTCGGCCGACGCTTATTGCTTGGGTTATGATGTTGTAGTAGCAAAGCAGGCTACCGACTCATTCACCGAGGAGGATTACATCAACGGTTTGGCATATCTAAAGACCTGCTACGGTGCCGACGCCTACTCAAACGAGGAGTTGATTCAGATGTTCTAACCACACCCTACAATACAACAAAAAGCAGCCCGATAAAAGGCTGCTTTTCTTGTTTATATAGCAGGTAGTGAGTTACAGACCTCTTGCGCGGAGCAGAGCGTCAATCTGCGGCTCACGACCACGGAACGCCTTGTACATCACCATACCGTCGCTAATACCACCCGGTGTGAGGACATACTTGCGGAACTTCTCGGCAACCTCCTGATTGAAGATGTCGCCAGTCTCAGAGAAGGCCTCAAACGCATCGGCATCGAGTACCTCGGCCCACATATAGCTGTAATAACCTGCGCTATAACCGCCGCCCATTGTGTGGCTAAAGTTTGTCATACGATAACGTGGAAGAATCTGTGAAGGGATACCGCGAGCAGCCAACTTCTCTGCCTCGAACTCCATAACATTAAGGGCGGCAGGAGCCTCGGTCAAGACGTGAAGATCCATATCGCTGAGCGATGCCGCGATGTACTCTACGGTAGCAAAACCCTGACCATACTTCGAGCTCTCGACAATCTTCTCAACAAGCTCCATAGGCATAATCTCGCCAGTCTTGTAGTGCTTTGCATATACGGCCAATACCTCAGGCTCAAATGCCCAATGCTCGTTAATCTGCGAAGGAAGCTCAACAAAGTCGCGCTCAACACCACCTACGCTGTTGTAGTTCACGTCGCGCATAAAGCTATGCAATGCGTGGCCAAACTCGTGGAAGATAGTGCGCACGTTATCGATATTCAACAGAGCAAGACCCTCGCTATTGGGAGTAGGCATATTACAGCAGTTGACAACGATAGGAATCACGCGCTTGCCATTCTCATAACGCTGCTGGCGGAACGATGTACACCATGCACCTGCGCCCTTGCCATCGCGAGGATAGTTGTCGCTATAGAAGATTGCCAACAACTTACCATCACGGTCGATAACCTCGTAGGCCTTTGCAGTAGGCTCATACGAAGGCACCTCCGACGTAATCTCCTTGAATGTCAAGCCATAGAGTTTGTTAGCAACGTGGAATACACCCTGAATGACGTTGTTAATCTCGAGGTAAGAGCGAATCTCCTGCTCATCGACAGCATACTTCGCCTGCTTGGCCTTATCCTGATAATACATAAAGTCCCAACCCTCGGGCTCAAACGACTTACCATCCTTGCGAATCTCCTTGCGGATGTCGTCAATCTCCTCCTTTGCCTTCTTAACGGCGGGTACCCATACCGACTCGAGCAACTCATAAACAGCGTCGGGAGTCTTTGCCATACGATCCTCGAGTGCCATCTCGGCGTAGTTGTTATAACCCATCAACTTTGCCTTCTCGATACGCAATGCAACAATCTTTGCCGAAATAGCCTTGTTGTCGTACTCGTTATCCTGATTACCGCGGTTGTAGTAAGCCTTATAGACCTTCTCGCGAAGCTCACGATTCTCGCAATACTGCAAAACGGGGTTACAGCTCGGACGCTGCATATTGAACATCCACTTGCCCTCCTGACCATTCTCGGCAGCCATCTTTGCCGCTGCGTCGATATTCTCCTGTGGCAAGCCCTTCAACTCCTCGAGTGAGTTAGCCACTACGAAGGTGTTATTTGTCTCGTGACGCAGGTTCTGCGAGAAAGTAAGCTGCAACATCGAGAGCTCCTGATTCAACTCGCGCAACTTTGCCTTCTGCTCGTCATTAAGTTCCGCACCACTTCTCACAAAACGCTTGTAGGTATTATCCAAAACCTTACGCTGCTCGGGTGTAAGGTCAAGCGCACCACGAATGTCGTAAACGGCCTTTACGCGAGCAAACAACTCGGGGTTGAGGTTTATGTCGTCGCTATGAGCCGATGAGATGGGCGACATCTCCTTCTGCAGGGCGCGAATCTCCTCGGTAGAGTTACTATTAGCCAACGGCGAGAACGTACCACGCACCTTGCTCAAGAGCTTACCGCACTGATCCAACGCTACGATAGTATTCTCGAAAGTAGGAGGCTCGGGATTATTTACAATAGCCTCAATCTCGGCCTTCTGCTCCTCCATACCGCGCAACATACCTTCGCGATAGTGGTCGATAGTAATCTCCGAAAAGGGAGCTATGCCGTGGAGAGCATCAAACTCGTTAAATAGCGGATTGTCCGACTTCTGCTGTCCACATCCGCAAGCCGCAACAGCCATTGCTGCCATAATAATTTGATTTTTTAATTTCATATCTTCTTTGGGTTATATTTACTACTGCTCGGGAGCAAACATAGGATCCCATGCGGGAAGCATGATAGGCTCCTGCTCCAAAATCTTCAATACATCCTCGGGGACATACTTACGCTCAACAACCACACGGAACATATACTCCTCGAACCACTCGTTGGTCATAATGAGGTTACCCTGCCAACCAGAGGCGGGGCCCCAGCTGTTCTCTACCATCCACTTCTTTGCCTCGCCATTCTCGTCGAGATCTACGGCGATAAGTGTCATTGCGTGTGACGAGCCACTTGCATAGGTCTGGATACGCTGCTTCTTATCCATATTGAACGAGGTGTTGAAGAGCGAAGCATAGTCGAAGTTTGCAACATCCAAAGTACCCTTCTTGCGATCCATAAACTTACCCACGTCGCAAGAGAAGTACATCGCTGTATTATCCTTCAACGACGCAATAGCCAACTCCTTAACCTTCTCGATAGGCAGGTTGATATACAACCAGTTCTCGCCATCATAAACGTGACGGTCGTACTCAATCTCGTAAACCTTGCCATACTCGCGTGTAGGATCGTTCATAATCATCACATAGTTCTTCTCCAGATCCTCGCCGATATACTCCTCGTAGAAGCTCTTCGGGGTGTAGTTCTTCTTGCTAACCAACTCACCCTTTGTGTTATAGCGCGCCCACTCGAACTCTGTCGGGGGAACACCCAAACACTCAACTAAGATGCGGTAAACCTCCGAGAGCATCTGCTCCTTACGCTCGGCAGCCTTTGCGGGCTTCAACTCACGCAACTCCAACGCCCACTCGCGCAGCTTGAGCTTAAGAATCATAGCCATCTGCGAAGTGTTGTTCGACTGGAAGGTCTCGGGCATAGCCTCTTTGGGTACCACGCCATACTTCATAATAAGATTCGAAACACCTGTAAACTGGCCACCATCGCCAATCGGGTTACGCAACAACCAATCCACCTTGCGGTCATCCATCGGCAGATCGCGAGTGTCGATAACAGCCTGAAGGAAGAGGTTAGCCTTCTCCAGCTGATCGTAGAACGAGTTATAGTTCTGCGAGAACTCCATCGAGGGCAGATCATACTTCTCGATCATCTTGGCACGCAAAACGTTCAAACCGGTAAACAACCAGCAACGGCCCGACGACTTCTGGTCGGTAATACCCTTGGTCTTTACGCGGTGAGAGAAATGGGTGTCGCACATTGCCAAATTGTCGGCATTAACGGCCAACGTTGTAATTGAATTTGACGCCAACGCATTCTTCACAGCACGTTGCTCGGCCGAGCCTGTATAGCTCTGGCTAATACGAGCGAGCATAGCAGCATCGATGCCACCCTCGCTATTCTGTGCCGCAGCAGTCATTGCACCAGCAAAGAACAAAGCAGCACAAACGATAAGTTTTTTCATAGTATTTAATATTTAAAGGTTATAGTATCCCAATTTCTGCGAAGATAGTGATTTTTTCGCAACAACACAAAAAAAGACCTGCCGAAAAACTCAACAGATCTTATATAATAATAAATAGTAGGATTAACGACGGAATCCACCACGAGGCATACGAGGCATCTTAAGGCCACCACCCGCTACGGTCTTCATCATCTTGCGGGTCTGCTCGAACTGTTTCAACAAACGATTCACATCGGCCAACGTTGTACCACTACCCTTTGCAATACGCTCACGACGACGCACGTTAATAATCTCGGGATTCTCTCGCTCGGCAGGAGTCATCGAGCCGATGATAGCCTCCACCTGCTTGAATGCGTCGTCGGGAATATCGAT
>JAGBIR010000100.1 GCA_017934845.1 Alistipes sp.
GATAGCGACATGCACCCCGTGCTGAATACGTTGAATGCTTATGGCTCTCTCTCAACGCGCGATTTAAGCCTCGATAACGTTGAATTTATTACACAGGTAGCCGATATTGTAAAAAGACCTTCGTTGAAGAATACACGCGTTAAAAACCTCGATATCGACTTTACTATTGCCAATGGCCGTATGGCAACAAAGCCGTTTGATATCAAGATCGACGACTATACGATGCGTCTGTCGGGTACCACGGGACTGGATAAGACGATTGACTATAGAGGAACGATAACAATACCGGAATCAGCAGGTAATTTAGCAAAACTCGGGACTGTCGATATGACAATTGGTGGAACATTCACTTCGCCAAAGGTTAGTATCGATATGGAATCATTGGCCAAGAATGCAGCCAAGAGCGCATTGCAGGATTTGGGTAGTAAGCTACTCGGAGGAAAGGATGAGTCTGCGCAGCCGGCTACCGAAACTAATGGCGAAGCTGCTGCAAATACCGATACTTCCGCAGCCGCTACCGATGACAAAGCAAAGAAGGTAGAAGAGACAAAGAAGCTGGTAAACGCTGCCCTCGACCTCTTCAAAAAGAAGTAGGGTAGCAACCGACTATCAAGAAAATGGGCTGGCACTTTTTTGCGCCAGCCCTTGTTTTGTATCTATTGTAACTGCTTTTTAATTGCCGCGATATCGGCATCTGTAAAACAGTTCTTGTCATTTAGCAAGTCGATTGGACGACTATGAACGTTTGATGCGTGGCGCGACAGCATATTAACAAAGTAGGTAAATTTGTCGTAGTTGTTGCTGTAGGGACACGACTTTGTGGTAATCTCGCGGAAAGTTCTTCTGAAAGGCTCCCAACCAATTATATTGTCGTCGGCCAATCTTGCTAAAAGATAATGAATTGCATTGTCGTTTAATTTTCCTTTTGGGAGCGTTGCATCGTAATCCTGCTTGTACATATTCAGGATTTCACGACCTCGATAAATCTTTTGTGTAGAATCGCCATTGCCACGCTGATACACAGCATTTCCTGTCATTTCCAAGCCATACTGCATACGGAAATTGGCAAACATCTCGTCATTCCAGTCCCAATTATTGTAGTAGCGTTTGCCATTATATGTGTAGTTGACATTAAATACATGCCCCATCTCGTGCATAAGGCCAAAGCTTATAGTGTTGCGTGTAGAAGCTTCGTTTATCGTTTCGTCCATATCGCCGTGGTTAGCGTTCCAAAGTATGGGATAACCTGCTAATGCCCAATATCCGGCATACATACCATACGAGGTAAGAATCGCAAGTTTACGACCATCGAGCGGTGGAATACCTACCAGATCTTCGTAAGCCTCATACATATCATCAACTTTTTTAAGCCACACATCTGTCGCAGCATCGGTTACCGATGTTTTTTTAGCGTCGAAATATATACGCATATGTTTGCTCTCGCGCATATAATGCTCTTTCGTCGTAACTTTTGCAATGCTTACATTGTCGTAATATACTGTTCCCGTAGCGTAGCCGCCACTTGCTATGGTGGATAACCAAAAGCCTAATGCGCAGCTTATTTTTGCCGTACCATTATCATCCGACATAAAATCCACTGTGGCCGTTGTCCATCCGTTAGAATTCCCCGAAGTCCATACCGAAGCATTCCAGTACTGCTTGTCGTTAGGACTGAAAATAACCGCACCACAACCATTTGCAATGTCGGAATATTTCATTCGCGCAGTCATACGGTACATCTGGTCAGGCTCAAGCCCGGTAATGGTACGCTCGAGAGCGACGCTGCATTTGCCATTGCTTGCCGATTGCGAAATCATTAATGCTTTGCTGCCATTTTCGCCCTCGCCATTGACAACTTCAAGAGTTGCAGCACTCCCATTGCCATAATCGCGGCGCAACCAACCTTGCAGACCACTCTCGAAATCTCCGTTGGTTAATGTTATGCTCTTAATACCATCTTGACTTACCGCAATGGATTGTATGGTTTTGCCGTTGCTACGCAATTCTACAATTGTCGAGCGGAGGGTAGTAGATGTGTTTGCTGTTGCCGAGAATTGGATAGCCTCCTCGCGTAGCGCACGAGTTGAGTTAACCGATAGCCAACTGCGGGCCGACGACGGCATATAAATCGAATAATCGAGATTTGTTGTTACGGTAACTGAAAATTGTGTCGCCTCGGAAGTTAGCTGCACACTGTTGGTTGATACACTTAAAACGCTATCAGAAAAGTAAAGCGCACGCATAATCGTTTTTGTACCCTTGCTAACGAAAACCAGAACTTGGCTATCAGTCAAATCGGCCGATGGGGCAGTTACGACGATTTTTCCCGATTGGTAGTTAGTTGCAACAACCTTCGCTGTGTAGTTATCTTGCGCAACAACTGCTATTTTTGTAGAGAAATCAGCACCTTTAATCGTGTACGTCACTTCGTATGACTCGCCTTCGCTGACAATAATATATTCGCTTGTATTGAACGAAATATCGAGCGCACTCTCTTTAGGTAGGGTAATTAAAGTGCCGTCGGTTAATCGGAAATAAACATACTCATCATCCTGCGTTACACTCTTAAATAGATTATTGCCCGATGACTCGTTATCGATAGTAGCTGGGCTGAGTTTACTCCATGTCTTACCCTTGTCGTATGATACATACCAATAGTCGTTCTCGATTTTAAGCATAGGCGTTACGCCATCCTCGCCGTCCGCACCATCTTCTCCATTGGTAGCTGCGGCTTGGACTTTTGCGCCATTTTCATCGAGCAGCCAATCGCCGTCGATAGTCCAGTAATAGATGCCGTTTGCAGCTCTTTTGACGCCAATTATCGGTGTATGACCATCTGTGCCATCCTCGCCATTCTCGCCATTCTCGCCATCCTTACCGTGGTAGATTGTGATCGTGTTGCCGCTGGTAAAGCCGATAGTGTAGCCAATCTCCTCGCCGTTCTTTGTAATGGGAGCAACTGCCGTGATAAAATCTTTTTGCTGCAAGGCATTGACGATGGTTTGAAGTGATGAGATATTTGTATTCATCTGCGCACACAACTCCTCTAATCGTTCAAGGCGGCTCTCGAAGTCATCCATACGATTGACTAAAGCGGAATCATCATACTCGCAGGCGGAAAAGCAAGTGACACACACAAACGATAACAAGATTAAAAGACGTTTCATATGTAGTTAGTTTTATTTTGACAACATAATTTTTGTAAAATTAAATAAAATATCGGTAATAACAAAAAACGAGGGTGCTCAAATGATTGAACACCCTCTTGGTAAAATTGTTGATCGGAATTACTCAACCTCGATAAGCGGAGCGTTTGCAGCTACCGTATCGCCCTCGGCAACAAGGATTTGCTTAACTGTACCTGCATAATCACTTGAGATATTGTTCTCCATCTTCATAGCCTCGAGAATAACAACATCCTGACCGGCAGAGATCTTATCACCAACCTTTACTACGATCGAGATAACACGACCCGGCAAGGGAGCATTTACAGTATTGCCTGTCACTGCCGTTGCAGCGGGCTGCTCAACAACAACCTCCGACTCCTTTACGATCTCGATCAAAACGGTGTTAGCCGCTACAGCATCGCCCTCAGCTACGAGAATCTGCTTGACAACGCCCTCGTAATCACTCGAGATGTTGTTCTCCATCTTCATAGCCTCCAGAATAGCAACATCCTGACCAGCCTTAACTTTATCGCCAACCTTTACAAGGATTGAGATAACACGGCCCGGAAGAGGTGCATTTACGGTGTCGCCTGTGATAGGAGTTGAAACGCTCTTCTCCTCCTTAACCTCGGCAGCCTTTGCAGGAGCCTTCGCGGCCTCCGATGCCTCGTAAGCCTTCTTCTTCTCGTTAGTGAGGAATGACTTTGCTACGAGCGGGAACAACTCAAGCAGCAATACCTCCTTCTCGTTGGCAGCCAACTTTGCACCGCCTGCCTCCGCAAGTTCGGGATTGGGCTGCATCTGATATTTTGAAGTGTCGTATGGAGTCTCCTCGCGAACGCCACAAATCTTAAAGCGGAACTCAGGGTCGATCTTTACGGGAGTATGACCATACTCACCCTTTACCAAACCAACAAACTGCGAGCTCTTATTGGTGTACATTGCACGACCAGCCTTCTCGTCCATAGCGCAGTTTACAGCCTGTGCACCTACGATCTGCGATGTAGGAGTTACAAGGGGAGGCAAACCTGCATCAAGACGTACCGAAGGAATTAACTCCATTGCGCGAGGCAGAATATCCTCGGCGTTGAGCTGCTTAAGCTGTGCAACCATATTTGAGTACATACCACCCGGAATCTCGGCCTTCTGAACAAGCTCGTTAGGTGCAGGGAAGCCGAAATATGCCTCGATAGCCTGACTTGCGCTGAGCAATGTAGCGAAATCCTCGGCCTTGGCAGCCTTTACACACTTGTCGAACAGAGCATCAACCTCTGCAGGAAGAGTATCGGTAAGCGGGTTGAACGGCTTCGGAGCGGGTTTCTCGGCACCAAATACCGAAATCTCCAACTCCTTGCGGATATCCTTCAACTGAGTGTTAATCTTTGCAACAGCCTCCATATTAACGCCCAACTCGATGCCCATCTTCTGGCAGAAGATATAAACAAGCTCCAAAGCGGGTGCTCCGGTACCGCCACCAAACCACCAGCAGTTAGTATCAACAACGTCAACACCGGCTGCGATAGCGGCAAATACTGATGCCAAGCCGTAGCCCGGAGTACAATGAGTATGGAAGTCAATGGGAACATTAACGTTCTTCTTCAACTGCTTAACCAATGCAGAGATACGCTGGGGAGGAATAAGTCCCGACATATCCTTTACGGTAATCATATCGGCACCCAAGGCTGCCATCTGCTTTGCCTTGTCGATGAAGTAAGCGTCGGTAAATACCTGCTGGGGAGCCTTCTTACCCAACAATTTCTGGAAGAAAGTAGGCTGAGGATACTTCGGATCTACAGTATAACATACAGCACAATCGGCAATACCGCCATACTGCTTTACATACTTAATTGTAGATTTTACGTTATCGACATCGTTAAGAGCATCGAAGATACGCATAATACCCAAACCGCTCTCAATAGCATTGCGGCAGAAGCCGTCGATAATCTCATCAGTATAAGGCGCATAACCAAAAAGGTTACGACCACGAGAGAGTGCAGTAAGTTTTGAAACATCACCAACAGCTTTGTGGATAGTCTCAAGACGAGTCCAAGGATTTTCACCCAAATAACGCATTACAGAGTCGGGTACGGCTCCACCCCAAACCTCCATTGCAAAGAAGCCTGCATCTTTGTAGTAGGGTAGGCAACGGTTGATCTGCTCCTGAGTCATTCGTGTTGCAAATGATGACTGCTGTCCATCACGCAGTGTCAAATCTCGAATTTTTAATGCTTTTGCCATAATTTATTATAAGTTGTTAAATAGTTAAATTCTTTAATAACTGAGGGTTATTTATTAATCATTAAAATTAATCCCTATAGCATTACAAAGATATTAAATATATTCTATTTTGCAACTTTTTTGCGGCGATTTGTTATATTTGCGCCGTAAATAATTATACAATGTCGCCAACATTAGTAGTTATAACATTAATTTCATACCTGTTGCTGCTTTTTTTAGCATCCTACCTTTCGGGAAACAGGGCTGATAACGACGGTTTCTTTATAGGAAATCGCCGCACGACGTGGTATATGGCTACGTTGGCAATGATTGGTGCAGCAATGTCGGGCGTTACCTATATCTCGGTGCCGGGCTCGGTGGCAGACGACTCTTTTTCCTATATGCAGATGGTCGTTGGATTTACCATTGGTCAATTCATCGTAGCGTTTGTCCTTGTACCTCTGTTTTATCGCCTGCGAGTGGTGTCGTTGTATGAGTATCTCGACCAGCGGTTTGGCGTAAGGTCGCATCGTGTAGGCGCGTGGTGTTTTCTTGTTGCCAAAATTATCGGTGCGGCACTTAAATTATATGTTGTATGTGCTGTGATGCAGATTCTTCTGTTCAATCAGCTGGGTGTGAGTTTGTGGGTAAATGTTTTGATTACCATGACACTCGTGTGGCTCTATACGCTCAAAGGCGGAGTGCGTTCGTTGATTATAACCGATTCTATTCAGTCGATATGCTTGGTTGGTAGCGTAGTGGTGTGCGTGTGGTGCCTATGCCGCGCTTTAGGTATTGAGTCGGTTGGAGCTTTGGCCGATAGCATTTCATCTTCGCCATACTCGCAAATTTGGTTTTTCGACAATCCTGCATCGGGGCGATATTTTTGGAAGATGGTCGCAGGCGGCGCTTTGTGCCTTGTAGCTATGACCGGTTTGGATCAGGATATGATGCAACGCAATATGAGTTGCCGTACGGTGCGTGACTCGCAAATCAACATTGTCCTGACTGCAATTTGCCAAATATTTGTCATTCTGTTGTTGCTGGTGCTTGGCGTACTGCTTTATCAATTTATCGAAGCTGCGGGACTGCCGACTCCCGTGCGAGGTGATGATGCCTTCCCGATTGTGGCTATGCAGGGAGGCTTGCCGCAAGTGGTTGGCATAGTGTTTATTTTGGGACTTATCTCAAGTACTTATTCAGCTGCCGGCTCAGCTCTTACATCGCTGACAACATCCTTTACAATTGATATTATGGGTGCTGCTCATCGCAGCGAGGCAGACCTTACGCGTACGCGAAAAAGAGTACATACCGCAATGGCTATCGTCGTAGCGTTGTGCATAATGGTCTTTAATTGGCTGGGGCAGGGTAGTGTGATTAATCTCGTTTTCCGTTTGGCTGGTTATACCTATGGCCCTATTTTAGGTATGTTTGTCTATGGAATAGTTAGCCGTCGCAGGGTACGCGAGAGATATGTCCCAATCGTGGCTATTGTTGCGCCCGTATTGAGTTTTGCGCTGCAATATGGTGCTGCGGAGTGGTTCGCTTACGAGATTGGATTTGAACTTTTAGGTTATAATGCCCTTATTACTATTATAGGTCTTATGCTTATTTCAAGTGATAAGATTGCTGACGATAGAGTTAAATAAAAAGAGAAGATAATTATGTTTTCATCGCACACTTTCAGAACAGCAGCAATGCCTCTCGGAATGATTGTGGGAGCGCTTTTGTGCCGAGAGATGGAGTGGGCAGAGGCCGCTACCAAAGGTTGGCTGACACCTATGTTTATTGCCTCGATGCTTTTTGTGACTTTTTGCCGTGTTGATGCGCGAAAGATTCGTTTTTCGTGGCTCCATTTGTGGCTACTGGCCTTCCAAGTTATAGGTAGCTTTGCGGTATATTATGCCTTGTCGTGGGCCGATGTTGTCGTAGCGCAGGGCGGAATGATTTGTGTGCTGGCCCCTGTGGCTATGGGTGCTGTGGTGATTGGCGGCATGCTGGGTGCAAACCTTGAGTCTATGGCAGCTTATAGCTTGTTGTGTAATATGTTTATTGCCTTTTTTGCACCGTTTATGCTCTCGACTTATGGTAACGGCGAATGTACAATGATACAGATACTTCAACGTGTTGCGCCAATGCTTATTGCGCCATTTTTGGCTGGTCAGTTGTGTCGTCTGATGCTGCCAAAGGTTAGCGGTTGGATATCGAATCATAGCCAGATTTCGTTCTATATTTGGCTGATGTCATTGACTGTAATCATCGGTCGCACCACATGTTTCCTGCTCGATCATGGCGAGAATCGCGTGGTGCAGATTGTTTTGGCTGTTGTGGCGTTGGTAATATGTCTGTCGCAGTTTACATTGGGACGTTACCTCGGCCGTCGCGTGGGTGATGCAGCAGCGGGAGGTCAGTCGTTGGGGCAGAAAAATACGGTTTTGGCGGTATGGATGTCGCAGTCGTTCCTCGACCCTATATCGTGTGTTGCACCTACGGCATATATTGTATGGCAGAATATCGTAAATTCATACCAGCTATATTTGAAGGGCAAGGAGGAAAAGAGAGAAATTCAAAATTCAAAATTCA
>JAGBIR010000101.1 GCA_017934845.1 Alistipes sp.
CGATAAGCAGATGCACGAGTGGGAAAAGGCGTGCTATGAATTGGAATTGATTGAAGAGGGATAAACAAAAAAGCCGAGGAGTTTCACAACTGCTCGACTTCGAGTGTTTAACCTTAAATTTTACCATTATGGTAAAAATCAAAATCAACACAAATATAGAAAGAAAATTAAAAATCCCCAAAACAATGGAGAATAAAAATATAGTATTCGGCATTCGTCCCGTAGCCGAGGCAATACAATCGGGCAAGCAAATCGAGAAACTCTACATCCGCAAGGGTGCCGAGGGACAACTTATGACCGAGCTGCGCGACTTGGCTTTTCGTCATCGCGTGCGTATTCAGGAGGTGCCGGTTGAGAAGTTAAACCGCCTTACGAAGCTCAATCATCAGGGCGTTGTGGCACAGATTGCGCCTATCGAGTATGTTGAGTTGAACGACATCATGGAGCGCGTACCCGACGACGAGACTCCGCTTATCGTGTTGTTTGATGGCGTTACCGACGTGCGCAATTTTGGAGCTATTGCCCGCTCGGCGGAGTGTGCCGGAGCACATGGACTTATCACTCCGCTGAAGAACTCTGCGCCGGTAAATTCCGAGGCTATGCGTTCATCGGCAGGTGCACTGAACCGTATTCCCGTATGCCGCGTAGGCTCTATCCGCAACACGCTGAAGGCCCTGCAGGCCGAAGGTTATCAGATTGTAGCAGCTACGGAGAAGAGCCGCAAACTCATCTACGATGCCGACCTTCGCCAGCCTACCGTAATTGTTATGGGTGCCGAGGATACAGGTATTTCGAAGGAGGTTTTGAAGCTCTGCAACGAGCAGGTAGCCATTCCGCTTATCGGTTCAATCGAGTCGCTCAACGTATCTGCAGCCGCAGCCGTTATGCTCTTTGAGGTTGTACGCCAGCGCATAGGCGATTAGGATGAAATCGACGCTCCAGCACCCTGTGTTGGGTGATATAACTATTTCGCGGACATTACGTGCGCGACGTATCTCGCTTACCGTACGCCCATCGGGGCAAGTACGCCTATCTTTCCCGCCCTATGTTTCACAACATAGGGCGTTGGAGTTTTTGGAGAGTAAGTGCGATTGGATTTTGCGGGCACGAGCAAAGTATGCTGCAAGGGAGTCAAAACCCACTCTCTCGGCCGAGGATATCGAGCGTCTGCGCGCCGAGGCGAAGGCTACCCTACCGCAACGCGTAAGAGAATTGGCCACGCAATTTGGTTTTCGCTATGGCAAAGTAACAATTCGTGCCACCCGCACAAAGTGGGGGTCTTGCACCTCGCAAGGTAATATTTCGTTGAGTCTGTTCCTGATGACGCTGCCACAGCACCTGCGCGACTATGTTATCATCCACGAGCTGTGTCACACAGTGCATCACAACCATTCGGCACAATTCCACTCTTTGGTCAACAAGATAGTCGGAGGCAACGAAAAACAACTCGCCTCCGAACTGCGACAACACTCAATCCAATAAACAAAACGACCGACACATTATTGCGTCGGCCGTTTTCTGTTATTCGGTTACGGATTAGAACTGCTCCTGAACCTCGGTAATCAAAGCTACATCCTCGGCAGTAGAGTTCATAATATAGCACTCTGCCGATGCGATATAGCTCTCGGTCAATTTAGCAAACAAGCGCGCATCCGAGCCATACATCTCGCAATCTTTTGCCTGACGAGCCAACAGATAGGTGATGATGATATGACCTACGCTCTCGACCAAACGACGTGCGTGGAAATCCTTAAACTGCGGAGTCTCCTTATTGATGCTCTCGACACGCTCAATCATTGCCTCAACTCTTGTACGCAGAGCCTTCAATCGCTCGACGATAGGCTGCATAGCCTCCACATACTCCTCCTGCTCGTAGCGTGCAATCTGCTCCATAAAAGTACCCTTTGTAACGCCATTGATGGCCGCCACAACCTGCAACTGCGAAGTACCCTCATAGATATTCATAATTCGCGCATCACGATACAATCTCTCGCAAGGATAATCCTTCATAAAGCCCGAGCCACCGTGAATCTGGATAGCATCGTAAGCCAGCGAATTGGCATACTCCGACGAGAAGAGCTTTACCAAAGGAGTAAATCCATCGGCCAGGCGGTTATAGAACTTCATCTCCTGACGCTCCTCACTCTCCAGCTGACGCTCGTGCGAGATATGAGTATATTGCTTATAAATCTCTACGAAACGGCTTGTCTCGTAAAGCAAAGCGCGCGCACCGTGCAACTTGGCACGCATATTTGACAGCATCTCCGAGATAGCGGGGAACTTAATGATATCCTTACCAAATTGCTGACGCTCGTGAGCATACTTCAGAGCCTCACGGTATGCAGCCTCGCACAATCCGACCGACTGTGCACCGATACCCAAGCGGGCAGCGTTCATCAACGACATAACATATTTGATAAGACCCATCTTTCTATCGCCAACCAACTCGGCAGGCGCATCCGTAAATACCAACTCACAGGTAGGAGAGCCTTTGATACCCAAATTGTTCTCGATGCGGCGCACCTTCATTCCGCCGTTACGCTTATCGTAAACCAACATCGACAATCCTCGCGCATCGGTTGTACCCTCCTCGGTTCGGGCCAACACCAACGACACATCGCCATCGCCATTGGTAATAAAACGCTTCACACCGTTGAGCAACCAAGTCTGACGCTCCTCCGACCAAGTGGCCTTCAGCATCACAGCACCCAAATCAGATCCTGCATCGGGCTCGGTAAGATCCATAGCGCAGGTCGCACCCTGACATACCCATGTCAAGTACTTCATCTTCTGCTCCTCC
>JAGBIR010000102.1 GCA_017934845.1 Alistipes sp.
GAACATCTCGCGATAGCCCACAGTCTGCAACGAGTTACACTCCCGCAGATGATACACCTTTCGCGCCTCCTGCTCCAAGCCCTGCTCCATCATTATATCGACTCGGCGATCAATGCGTTCATACAGCACATCCCGCGGCATATCGGTACCAATCTTCACTATATTAAACCTTCGCTCGCGACGCTCTCCCGTACGCAACTCGGAATATGGTCGGCCGGTAGCTATGCAGACCTCCAATGCTCGCAACACGCGGGCAGGATTCTTTCTATCAACAACCTCGTAGAACTTCGGATCGCGTTCGCGCAACTCATCGGCAAGGCTCTCCAGACCTTCTGTTTTCAAGCGTTCGGCAAGCTCCTGACGCAACTCCGCCGATACCTCGGGCATATCGTCCATACCTTCGCACAAAGCCTTGATATAGAGTCCCGAGCCGCCAACAGCCACCACCGTATCATTCTCCACAAACAACTCCTCCAATCGCTGCAATGCCGCCACCTCGTAAGCTCCGCAATTAAATTCGTCGGTTAGTTCGTGTGAGGCAATAAAATGGTGCTTCACGCGTGAGAGTTGTTCCACGTCGGGCTGAGCCGTTCCGATAGGTATTCCGCGATAGAATTGACGCGAATCGGTCGATATTATGGGGGCTCCGAAATGCTCCGCTACGGCAATCGACAAATCGGTCTTTCCCGAGCCTGTAGGGCCAACGATGACTATAAGTGTTTTAGTACTCATCATCGTAGTTATCATCGCCATCGAAGTCACCAAACTCACCCATCATCTCATCGAAAATAGATCCGCTATCCTCGTTTGCTTCGGGATCGTACTGATCGGGCGCAGGCGAATGTTCAAATTGCAGACGTGGGTATGTCATACCCTTCTGTGGCTCCTTCGCCTCGATAAGCTCCATATAATAGGCACGCTGCGTGAATGGGTCAAATATATAGATCAAGCGGGCATAAAGGTGAGTCAGCACCTCGTCAAGACGTGCCGTAGCCATTGGCAATGGCAAACCCAAGCCAGCATCACCCATACCGCCACCCATATCCATAAAGGTGTACTCCTGCTCGCGTTCCCACTTATCGTCGGCCGTATAGAACGACGACATACAGGGATCGTAGTTCAGCATCTGCAAGATAAATTCGTGCAGATCGAGCAGCGTAGCATCGGAACTTATTTCAAAATCACGAACGAAGTTGTCGTTCTCGTCAGACAACATTCTGAATCGGTAAATCATATTTCAACTCTCTAATATACAACATTATAATGCTTTGCCAAACCGCCCTCAGCCGTCTCACGATAGAGGCTCGGCAGGTTATGTCCCGTCTCCTTCATAACGGCAACGACGTGATCATAGGTCACACGATGTTTACCGTCTGATAGGATAGCAAACGTAGCTGCATCGATAGCTCGAGCAGCTGCCACCGCGTTACGCTCGATACAGGGAATCTGCACCAGACCACACACCGGATCGCAAGTTAAGCCCAAGAAGTGCTCCAAAGCCATCTCGGCTGCATACTCAATCTGCCACGGAGTACCACCCATCAACTGACAAGCAGCCGCAGCCGCCATAGCGCAAGCCACGCCGACCTCGCCCTGACAGCCCACTTCAGCACCCGAAATTGAGGCATTGGTTTTGGCAATATTTCCAAATACACCGGCCGTAGCCAAAGCTCGCAAGATACGAATCGGACGATAGTTATTCACATCGGCAAGATGGAACACCACAGCGGGCAACACGCCACACGATCCGCAAGTAGGAGCCGTTACCACCTCTCCTCCCGAAGCATTCTCCTCCGAGGTAGCAAGAGCATAGGCATACAGACGCGAGCGGTTGCTCACCGTTGGGCCATACTCCTTCGCCTTAACCCAATAAGTACCGGCCTTACGCGCCACCTTCAGGCCTCCGGGCAATACACCGTCGTTGTTAAGTCCATTCTCGATGGTCTGGCACATAGTCTGCCAAATCATCTCCAGATAGGGCCATATATCGGCATCCTCGCTATCTTGAACATACTCCCAAATGGTCTTTCCCTCACGGTCACACCACTCGAGAATCTCGCGTGCCGTAGTTAGCGGATATATCTTCTCGCCGGCCAGTTGCGGCATATCGGGACTTGCTATATTACCACCGCCTACGCTATAAATTGTCCAATCGTCAACAACCACACCGCCCTTCAAAGCCTCGAAAAGCATTCCGTTGGTATGGAACTCCTTTACCACTTCGGGACACCACACGATTTCAGTCGGAGCGGCAGCCTCCAACACCTCGCGGATAGCCGTATCGGTAAGGTGGCCCTTTCCCGTAGCGGCCAACGAACCATAGAGCGTTACTCTGAAAGACTCGGCATCACGATTCTTATCCAAAAAAATCTCGGCAGCCTTGCGAGGGCCCATAGTATGGCTGCTCGACGGGCCATGGCCTACTTTATATAATAATCTTAGTGACTCCATAAATCGATGATTTATTAAACGTGTCGCAAAATCTCCTCCAAACTGTGGAAATGGCTCTTATAATCCTCCAGCGAACGCTGAATAACCTCGTAGGCCTCCTCGCGGCCATAGGTCGCTACTATCTCCACCTTACGCTGACGCTGCTCGCTATCGCGATCTACGGCAGGCATATCCTTATACGTCAGGAAGTAGTGTTTCAAGCGATCCACCACGATATGAGGCAACTCCTCGATATCGTTATAACCGCGATAAGTAGCATCGTTGCGCAATACGGCAATAATCTTATCGTCGGCCTCGTCGCCATCCAGCATACGGAATCCACCAATAGGCTTTACGCTGGCAATGATATCGCCGTGCGAAATGGTACGCTCGGTCAAGACACATATATCCAACGGATCGCCGTCGCCCTTGATATTCTGGCGGCCACTACGCTCCATACAAAACTCGGCAATAGAGTCTCCACAGAAGCTCTGCGGGATAAAGCCATAAAGGGCAGGAACGACAACTGAATATTTCTGCGGACGGTCAATACGGATATAACCGCTCACCTTGTCCAACTCATATTTAATTGTGTCGGTAGGCACCATCTCGATAAATGCTGTTACAACTTCCGGAGCATCTTCTCCAACTTCCAAGCCGTGCCACGGATGCGACTTATATCGCAAGCCCATCAATCGGGCAATAGGGTCATTAATTTTGTTTCCCATAAAAGTGAGGATTAAGGTTTACACAAAATTAAAAAAAATCGGAGTAAAAATCACTAAAACCGCGAAATATTTTACATGCTACAAAAAAATTGTACCTTTGCAAAAATAGTTATACAAACTACAAAGCTCAAAAAATAGATGAATAACCGCATTGTTTATATCGATTACATTCGCATTTTCGCCTGTTTTATGGTGATGTTGGTACACGCCAGCGAAAACTATTACGGAGCCGTAAGCGAGTCGGCTATGGCTGGCCCGCAATCCTTCTTGGCAACCGAGGCCGACCGTCTTTGGGTCTCGATCTACGATGGATTTTCGCGTATGGCAGTCCCTCTGTTTATGATTGTTTCGGCATTTTTGCTTGTACCAATGCGCGAGGAGCAATCGACTTGGGATTTTTATAAGCGTCGCATCAAGCGCATCGTGCCACCCTGGATGTTCTTCGCTGTACTTTACTGCATCCTACCACTCTTGTGGGGTCAGTTCACGATGGAGACCGCAACGACCGACCTGAAGCGCCTATTGCTTAATTTCCCGACTATGGCGGGTCATTTCTGGTTTATGTATCCGTTGTTGGGCATCTATCTCTTCATCCCCATAATCTCGCCGTGGCTCAAGCAGGCATCTAAACGCGAGGAGTTGTTCTTCATCGCACTATTCCTGCTTTCTACCTGCATGCCCTATTTGAATCGTTGGTTTGGAGAGATTTGGGGTCAATGTTTCTGGAACCAGTACCATCTGCTGTAGAACTTCTCGGGCTACTTGGGCTATTTGGTTTTAGCGCATTATATCCGCGTACATATCGACTGGAGTCGCACAAAACGTTTCTGGGTAGGACTATCATCGATGCTCGTTGGCGCTGCCATTACCATCTATTCGTTCTACATTCAGGCCGTACCGGGAGTGGTTCACTCAACACCCGTTATCGAGGTTGGCTGGGCCTTCTGCACCATAAACTGCGTAGCGCTCACTTTCGGTACATTCCTGCTCTTTACCTGCATTAAGGCAACCACCGCTCCGCGCATCGTTACCGAACTGTCGAATCTCAGCTTTGGAATGTATCTGATTCATATCTTCTGGCTGACACTCTGCGTCATCGTCATTAAGGATACGCTGGCACTACCTACCGTAGCAGCCATCCCATGCATTGCCGTAGCGACATTTATTTGCTGCTACATATCTACAAAGATTATATCTTACATCCCCGGCAGCAAGTGGATTATAGGATAAAACAAGCCACAAGGCCCACATCGCTAAAAGTCGTGAATCTATCGGTTCACGACTTTTTATTTACTCTTTGCGAAGCCCTTGGCATCAAAATAGAAATCAAATAAACTATGTCAATTACTTTTTTTTCGAGGGTTAGGGTTGGCAGTTATCGCTTTTTTATGTAATTTTACGATGAATAAACCAACCATTAAAATTCTTGACTATGGATAGACGAGATTTCCTTAAGATTTTTGCAGCGTCAACCGCTTTTTCAATGATAAATCCTCTCGGCACAATGGCCGGAGAAGATATCAAACGCCCCCTGCGCGTAGGCTTTATCGGTACGGGTAATCGTGGTACGAGCGTGGTAACGGCAATGAGTCGTTCGTGCAATGTTGAGATTTTGGCTTTGGCCGACCTCTTCCGCGATCGCATCGATGGTGTTCTCGGCAAGCTAAACGACCTCAACAAGGCCAAAGGTATGGCGGCTATCAGCGAAGATAACATCTATGTAGGTCGCAACGCATACAAAGAGCTATTAAAGGATAAGCGCATCGACATAGTCGTAATCGGCACTCCGTCGTATGTCCACCCCGAGATTATGGAGGCTGCAATCAAAGCTCACAAGCACGTCTATTGCGAGAAGCCCGCAGCTCCCGATGTTGATGGCACATTGCATATGATGAAGGTTGCACGCGGAGTGAAGGATTTGTCACTCACGCTCGGTTTTCAGGTGCGTACATCACCCGCATACGACGAGATGATTCGCCGCATCCACGAAGGACAGATTGGCGAGGTTATGTCGGCACAACTCTACTACAACTGCAACGGTGGCAGCGGCGCACGTCCCGCCGTAGAGGATGAGGAGTTCCGTATCCGCAACCACTTCCGCTTCCTGAAGACTTCGGGCGGTATTCTTACCGATCAGGGTATTCACATCATCGATATTTGCAACTGCGTATTGAAGGCTAATCCGCTGTTCGCCATTGGTCTTGGTAACCAGAAGGGCCGCAATTACGAGTTTGGTGACACGTTGAGCAACTATCACGTCGTATATCGCTACCCGAATGATGTAAACGTATCGATGCAGTCATTGCAGATTGGCCCTCGCTTTGGCGATGTTTGCGCACGTTTCTTCGGCTCGAAGGGCGTTGCCGAAGCTCACTACTCGGGCGGCGTTCATATCAAGGGCGAAACACGTTGGGACTCTGGCGTACAGCACGCCTTGGCAGGATCAGACGAGACGAAAGCGAAACTCTTTGTCGATAGCATCCTCTCGCACCAATACATCAACACCATCGAGCAGGATTGCAACTCTACACTTGCCGCCATACTTGGTCGCGAGGCCGTTATGAAGGTCAGCAATTGAGCTGGGACGATATGATCAAGGAGCGTCAGCGTTACGAGAGAGTCGATTTGAGCAAGTTCTAATACAACGAAGGAGGGTGCCCCAGAAATTTGGAGCACCCTCACATCTTACCGAAATTCGTATAACAAGTGTAATTTTTAGGCTTAC
>JAGBIR010000103.1 GCA_017934845.1 Alistipes sp.
ATTATATTTGCGAAAACTATTAAATCCTCGGGCTATGAAACACCTCCTTTTGCTTGTTATTGCATCGCTGTCTGTATTGTGTGCTAATGCACAATCTGCAGATATTATGACTCCAACAGCAACCGAAGCTCAATCCGTAATTGTGAAAGAGCGTGGCCGCACATATCTCAACGAGAACACCTATTACAGAAAAGGTCATCTATACTACGACGGTACAAAAATTACACGTAGCACTATGTCGTTATATCTCGACGACGAGATGCAGAAGATCTATCGCCGCAGCCGTCGTTGCTTCGAGGCTGGCAATGCGCTCGCCTACACAGGATGCGGATTTATTGCTCTGGGAGGCGTCTGCTTTTTCGGTGAGGTAATATCTTCAGATTATGGCAACCCCGATGCGCCAACATCGGGCTTGGGTATAGTAGCCGGAGTGACTTTTGCGGGTTTTGGTGCGATTCTGGGAGGAACAGGTCTACTTGTTCGCGCAGCAGGAAAAGATCGAATGCTTTCGCTTGGCGCAACTCAAAACGGAATAGGGTTAACAGTAAAATTCTAACATCGTCGGTTTAATCTAAAAATCAACTACATATACACGATTTTTACACCTCCTTGATTTTTGATGTAATATTTACATTATGTTAAAATAGGAGGAGTAAATTATCAGTTCTATTAATAATAGATCCATAGAATAATAGAAAAATTCAGGAATATAAAATTTAGGCTTATTTTTTATAGAATATATCACTGCAAGTCCCATTGCCTCAAAATATATACGCTTGATATTGCAAAATTAGAATTTATCGCTACAACGTAAAAACATTTTTATTAACTTTGCTATATAATATACCTATTTTAATATACATCACACGATGAAGTGCGCAAAACATATCACGACGGCTCTATTGTTGCTAACTGCAGCAGCTGCCCTACTCTATCTGTGTGATATCGGGTATGGCTACGGCCACATTGTCATGAGCACACAAGAGAATATTGCTCACAAACATAAAGTATTCAAGCCCGAGCAGCTGGCAGTAACATACCAGCGTACTTACGATAACCATACTGATTTTCTGCACTTTAAGGTCGATACAACCTATCATAAAATTGGCCGCAACAACTTTGTTTATGATCATATCTGCAATCGCAAATTCTCGCTTACCGCATCCGAAACAGCGCATAACAATTTGACGAATTACATCGCAGAATTTTTCATCGCAGGAGGTAGCCGAAAGTGGTATCCGAATAATCTTCAGCGCGAAATATTGGGAGAGTCATGCCTCTACGCTGTATCAGCTGAAGACAACTCGGTTTGGGAGTCGTGGTATTGCGAGGCACTACCCCACGTTCAGTCAGGAGCGCGCCCAACGGATGGCCTTGCAGGATTGATTCTTGAGGTGCGAAATATTGAAAAGCAATACACACTAAAAGCTGTAAATATCAGTAAAACAATTTAATAACACACTAAACTTAAAGCATTATGAGAAAATTTTTATCTTTCGTAGCAGCATCTGCTCTTGTAGCAGGCATGGCTACATCATGCCAGACGCACAACAAGCTCACTGCAGCAGAGGAGGCCGAGGGTTGGCAGCTTTTGTTCGACGGTGAGACTCTCGATGGCTGGCGTTCATTCAATTGCGACTCACTCATCGGTGGCTGGCACGTTGTTGATGGTTGTATTCAGGCTTCAGGCGAGGGTTCTGACGGTTCTGGTTACATCGTAACCGACAAGAAGTTCGCTAACTTCGAGTTGGTATGGGATTGGAAGCTCACTCACGGTGGCAACAGCGGTATGTTGTATCACGTTGTTGAGCATCCTCGTTACAAGGTGCCTTACGTTACAGGCCCCGAGTATCAGCTTATCGACAACGAGGGCTGGGAAGAGGTTAATGCTCCCGCCAAATTGGAGGAGTGGCAGAAGTTGGGCGTTGACTACGCTATGCATTTGCCCGATTATGAGAAGATGCACGTTAATCCCGTAGGCGAGTGGAATAATTCAAAGATTATCTTCGATAACGGCCACGTTGAGCACTGGCTCAACGGCGAGAAGATTCTCGAGTTTGAGGCTTGGACTGACGATTGGTTTGCACGCAAGGCAAGCGGTAAGTGGGGCAACTGGACCGAGTACGGTTTGTCGCACGATGGCGTAATCTGCCTTCAGGACCACGGTGATCCCGCATCATTCCGCAACATCAAGATCCGCGAGTTGCCCAAGAAGGAGGCTGGCCAGGAGGTTGTTCTCTTCAACGGCAAGGATATGACCGGTTGGGAGAAGTTCGGTTGCATGGAGGTATCGGTTGACGCCGAGGGTAACCTCGTAACCGAGAATGGTGCCGACAAGAAGTATGGCTACCTCGGTACACGCGAGTACTACAAGGATTTCGACCTTACAGTTGAGTTCAAGCAGGCTGCAAACGGTAACTCTGGTTTGTTCTTCCACTCATTCGTTCACGGTGGTTACGAGAGCAACGTAGTTAACGGCTGGCAGTGTGAGGTTGCTCCTAAGGGCCACGACACTGGTGCTATCTACGAGTCTTATGGCCGTGGCTGGTTGATCCAGATTCCCGACGAGAAGGAGGATATCTTGAAGGTTGGCGAGTGGAACACTCTTCGCTTGCGCGTTGAGGGTGACAACGTTAAGACTTGGTTGAATGGCGAGCCAATGATCGATATCAACGATCCTGTATTCGGTGCAAGCACTGGCCGAATTATGTTGCAGATTCACGACCGCGATGTTATCAAGGTTATGTGGCGCAACCTCAAGCTCACTACTTTGTAGTCTTTACACACCTTTATATATAAAGTCCGGCCCGAGGGTCGGACTTTTTTGCTTGCCGAGTGCCACGTTTCTCTAAAATTCGTATATTTGCACAAAGGTTTTAAGATATGAAAAGATACATTATATATACCCTATCAGCTTTCGCTATCCTACTTCTCGTAGCGTGTAACGGAGGTCAACGCACAAATCCGGAGGCCGATTTTATTGCAACCATTCAGCCCATAAAATTTATCGTAGAGCAGATTACGGGCGATGATTTTCGCGTCGATGTCCTTGTACCCAATGGTGCCAGCCCCGAGACATTCGAGCCTACACCCAAGCAATTTATAGCCTTGAACGAGGCTAAATTGGTATTCTCGACGGGCCTTATCGACTTCGAAAGCGCACTAACGGAGAGTATGCACGACCAACGTTCGCTTATCAATCTCAGCCGCGGTATTGAATTGATGGAGGGCTCATGCTCGCATCATCACCACGGCCACGCACACTCGCACCATCACGGTATCGACCCTCACATCTGGACCTCACCTCGCGAGCTGAAGGCTATGGCGCGTAACACCTACGAAGCAATTATAGCAGAGTACCCCGACTCGGTAAAATACACCGACGCATACAACGCTTTAATCCATAAGCTCAACGAGTTAGATATAGAGTGCAGCCAATTATGCAAAGCCTCATCAGCTCGTGCCTTTGTGGTTTACCACCCTGCCCTTACCTACTTTTCTCGCGCCTACGGCATTGAGCAGATTGCCATCGAGAGCGACGGCAAAGAGCCATCAGCCAAGCATCTGGCCGAGATTATCGAGCAAGCTAACGCAAAGGGCGTCACATGCCTGCTCTATCAAGCGCAATACCCTCGCTCGGCGGTTGAAATCGTAGCAAAGGATATGGGTGTCGAGTGTCAGGTTTTCGACCCTCTGGCGGAAGATGTAATCGAAAATCTCCGCTCGATAACTCGCTTAATAACAGATAATAACGCACAATAATGCGATCATCGAAAGTCATAATTTCTCTGCGCAACGTAGGCGTTCACTACGATGATTGCGTTGCTTTGGAGGGTGTCAATCTCGACATCTTCGAGGATGATTTTATTGGTATTATCGGCCCAAATGGCGGTGGCAAGACATCTTTGGTAAAGGCAATTATGGGTACTACGCCCCACTCTGGCGAGATTCATATCGACGACACTCTGCGCCGCCGTAACCACTACAAAATTGGCTATATGCCGCAGGTTTCGGAGTTTGATATGCGCTTTCCTATCTCGTTGGAGGAGGTTGTTTTATCGGGTCTGCAAACCGAAAAAGGGTTCTTCGGGCGTTATACAAAGGCTGACCATAGTCGCGCGCAAGAACTTATGAATAAGATGGGTATAGCCGCTCTCGCGTCGCGACCTATTGGCGAGGTGTCGGGCGGTCAGATGCAACGCGCCCTACTCTGCCGCGCCATTATCTCGGAGCCTCGCCTGCTCATATTGGACGAGCCGACTAATTTTGTCGATAACCGCTTCGAGTATGAGTTTTACAATATGGTAAAGGGGCTCAGCGACAGGATGGCAATCGTTATGGTGTCGCACGACTTGGGTACGATTACAAGCGTCGTAAAGAGCATCGTTTGTGTAAATCGTTCGGTCCACCGTCACGACTCTAACATACTGACAGCCGAGCAGTTAGAGAACTACAACTGCCCTATCCAGATACTCTCGCACGGC
>JAGBIR010000104.1 GCA_017934845.1 Alistipes sp.
CCTGCGCCCGACAGCGGCTGGCCGTGAGTCGAAACCTTACCCTCGAAGCTCTCGCCATTAGCACCCATAGCACCCTTGGCCATAATCGTACGACCAATGATATGCGAAGGCTTCTCGGTCTGGGCATTAGCTGCCTTCAACGCCTCACGCAACTGCTCGACATCATTTCCATCGACGTCCACAACAAACCAACCCCACGCACGATACTTCGCAGCAACATCCTCGGTATCGATCTCGTCAACCTTGGTAGAGAGCTGAACGTTGTTGGCATCGTAGTACATAATCAAGTTAGACAAGCCCAAGTGACCTGCAATACGGCCTACACCCTGCGAAATCTCCTCCTGAACAGCACCGTCCGAGATAAAAGCATAGGTCTTATGAGCCATCCACTCACCGAAGCGAGCCACAAGGAAACGCTCGGCAATAGCAGCACCCAACGCCATAGCGTGACCCTGGCCCAGCGGTCCCGATGTATTCTCTACGCCGTGCATAACATCAGCCTCGGGGTGTCCCGGAGTAATACTACCCCACTGACGGAAGTTCTGCAAATCCTCCATCTTGTAGTATCCCGACAACATAAGTACCGAATACAACATCGGTGACATATGTCCCGGGTCGAGGAACAAGCGATCACGGAACGGATAAGCCGGATTCTCGGGATCATAACGCAGGAACTCGGTATAAAGCAGGTTGATGAAATCGGCACCACCCATAGCGCCACCCGGATGGCCAGACTTGGCCTTTTCTACCATAGCAGCAGCCAAAATGCGAATATTATCGGCCGCTTTGTTGAGTTTAGAGCTAGCAAACATATCTGTATAATTGTTGAATTCTTAAATATCGTAGCTTTAATTATACAAATATACAAAAAACTTTTTATTTACCAACCTATTTTTCGGCTTGTTTTATCTTTTATTGAATTTATAGCTCAACCTCAGCTTTATACTACGTCCAAAAATCGAATCCCACACCGAGCGAACATAATCATTTTGCACGCCCACGTTGAATTTACGCCCGCGATTGAAAATATCATTACAGATAAGCGAAATTTCTCCTGCATCGTTCTTGCCGAATTTGTATGCCATCGAGCCATCAAACATCAACGACTCGTTGCGCATTCCCTGCTGGGTGGTATTGTAGTAATCATAGCGCAACGAAAAATTTACCCACATTCTTTTCAAAAAATTCACCCTAAGCGACGCATTCAAATACTCTGAAATGCTACGATAGAGTTGCGACTTATCGCGGAAATGCCAAGATACATTGGTTCGCGACATCAAATTCAATTCGACAACTCTCGAGAAGCCACTATTGTAATTAAACGTGAATTGGCCACCATGGCGGTTATTGATAGACTCCACATCGCCAAGCATAAAAGGATTTTGGGTGTATTCATATTTGCCCGAGAATCCAAACGTCGATTGCAATGTACTCGAATTGTTCGTTAGGCCCATAACTACATAAAAATTGTGTACCGCACCGGCATTTACATAGGTCGTAAGCGTTGAACCTGCCACAGCCGTATAATCATACTCCGGCAGGAAGGTATCGCTCGAAAAATACTGCACCTTGTCGGCTATCGATTTAATCTTTCCTGTGTACCACGCATCGATGCTATAGCTGGTTGCGTGGGCCACATCAGTATAATTCAGCAAGATGTGACCACTATGATTCATCATCTCGCCCAATTCGGGATTTCCGACCGAAAGATAGAGTGGTGACGAATTATCAATCACGCTACGCAGTTGCTGAATCGTAGGAGTTGTCATCGACATATTATACATAGCAGATACACGCCATGCGCCCTTGTTATAGTTAAAATTTACCGAAGGCAACACAGCATCAAACATCTGCCTATGGCGATACTCATCGGGCAGATACTCTCTACGCATCAAATACTCATTGCTATATGAAAGGCTCACCGATGACGTAAACGCATTATTAAGCAATCGAATATTCAAACCTAAATTAACCACATTCCCCAATCTATCGTTACGATAGTGATAGGTATTTATCTTATCGACACTCATCAGCAACTGATCCCACGCCAAATGATTATCCTCCGACAGTAGCAATGTAGGAGTATAGGACATGTTAAGCGTCATCTTTTTCGACAACATATAATTATAAACAAACTGTGCCGTCAAATTATCACTCACTGCACTCGACTCATCGGTCAGCCACTGACGCATTGTAGAGTGCTGCAATGTATCTACACGCCATCCATCGCTACCTCCATCGTTACGCATATATCCTAAAGAGGCCTGCAGCTTACCTTTTTGATTTTTTTTACGACGGGTCTGATACATCAATCTCAAATCTATTTTATACCCCGACGTGGAGTTCCTGTTTTTTACATCGCTACTTGTTGCCAAGCCATCGACTTCGTTTTTTACTATATTCTGTCCACTGGCACGCAATGTATTGTAGCTAACCCCACCATCAATACTCAATATATGTCTATTCTTTATTCGCATTGCATAGCTGCCCATATATGTCACATCAAAGCTGCGATTAAGTGTTGATTGCGACTGATTGGAAATACGATTCAAAAACTCTTCAGTGGGGAAATATACATTCTCTTGACGCGACTCCGACTCTTTTTCATCAATCTTCGCGGTCAATTCATTTTTCCACTTACCTCGAGAATCGTTATATGCCAAATTAAATTGCGCACCTCGGTTTGGCTGTGTTCTACCCACTAAAACATTATCCTGATTCTTCCAGACTCTCATATGTGACAGCAATTGCGGACGTTTTAACGCAAAACGGCTATAATCGGCATTGACTGCTACAACCGATTCATATTTATTATCGATACCCTTATCAGTAAACATACCCGCTTCGGCATACAGCGACAAATCACGCAAATAGGTTATCGCTCTCTTGGTCTTTACATCGACCACACGTCTCTTTTTAGCAAACAGCGTATCGGTCTTATCGGCACGCATACGGTCATACTCGTCGAACACCCTTACCTTCTCTACCTCATCGCTACGGATAAGGCGCATAGCCTCACTCACATTCCTACCGAAAAGTGTAGTACCGTTTATGAGTATCATCGATACGAGTTCGCCATTGGCATACAACCTATCGTCCTTAACCTCCAATCCGGGCATCTTGCGCAACAGATTCTTAAGAGGATCTCCTCGCATAGTCTTAAACGCACCGGCATTATAGATAATCGTATCGCCACGCTGTACCATCGCGATACGATTTCCCTGCACTATAATGGCACTAATCGCTGTCGAATCTATCTGCATCCTCGCCTCATATCGGGCCGTGTACTCAACGGGGAATCGCCGTTGCAGCGTTTTATAACCCACATACGACACCTTAATATCAATCGAATCACGCTTTATTCTCTTATTGGGAGTTAGATCCGCAAAGCCCGATGAATTGACAATCTGGCGCAATGTATCACCTTCGTCACAAGCAATTTCGACCATAGCTCCCGCCATAGGTATTTGCCCCGTTATATCGTTAACAACAACCGTATAATGCTGACGTGAATCACCCTTATCTCCAGAATATATGCTACGCTCCAATACACCATCTCGACTTTGTACTCGTCGATGCATACGAGCCAAATACTCGGCAAAAGGTTCTACAGGGAAACGCTGTTCGAGTGTTTCATACCCCTCACACGAGACCTTTACGGTTATCGAATCACACGTAACTTTCGACGGAGCAATACGGATAGGTCTATCATCTTTAGACTCCTCACGTAAAACTTTATCAGGTGTTGTGGTAATCTCTACCACAGCACCTGATAAACAGCGTTTTGTTTTGGCATCCTCAACCCGAACCACCCATTCCATTTTCCCCATAGAAGAATGACGCAAACCATCAGGTTCAACCGTAAGTTGAGCCGACGCCATTAACACATTAAACAGACAGAGTATTATAGTCAAGAAATATCTCATTTACTCGTCGAAGGTTATTTTGCAAAATTAGGATTTACCAGTCTTACTATTTTTTCCTACGTTTGGCCGCTTTTGGTTGTTCCGGTTCTTCTGCTACCATTGGATGCATTTTGGCCTCATACGTTGGGTTCATTCGCGACTTGAAACGTCCCTCCAGCGTTTGATAACCGGGATAAGAAGCTCGTACATATACCGAATCAACTTCAAGTTTCTTAACCCAGAATATTGCCGATCCGAGACCATCCATTGAGGTTGCTGTTAATGTATCACCCTTTGTCACAACAATATCAACTTTTGCACCCGGCATCTTATCACCTGAATCAGCATCTTTTACTTCTACCAAGACGGTTCTTTGTGTCTCAGAATCCCCCCCAGCCACCAACATTTGGCTATTTGTATCAACAATCTGTGCATAAGATGACGCAGTCAAAAAAAGGAACACCGACAATAATATAATTCTAAATTGTTTCATAGTTAAAATATTAAAAAATTACATCTTATTTTATAACATTATTCACCACAATCTTCCATTACAATAGGGTCACTAAATTGTGTCACCTGACCAGCTACTATAGTCACATATCCGGTTACTCTTTTTTTACCAATAAACTCAATAAAAAATAAATACGTCCCCTCGGGCAAACCGGAAATAATAAATAGGCCATCAATATCTGTCACTTCACATCTACGAATAGCAGGAGAGGAATTTTCTGGTCCTACAACCGTCACCGTTGCACCTACAACTGGGTCACCAAATTCATCAACCACATATCCAATAAAACCACCCGTTCCAGCAGCTTGATTTATTCCGGCAGAAAATAAATCATCCGAAAATCCTACCATTATAAATAATGCAAAACACATTGCGAACAAAATCTTCTTCATAATTCTACAAGCTTTAAGGTTAATTAATTAAATAATTCATTACAAAATTATAAAACAAAAAACGGGAAAACAATTATTTTTATCATAAAATTAACCTTTTCATACAAAAAAACGCAAAATTCAAGGGGGGGGGTGAAAAGGCCTCTTTCCCGAGCAAAAAAAGGCGGTTGGCAAAGCTCTGCCAACCGCCCTTAACACTCTAACGCGCCGCCTATACAACTTGTTTTAGCGTCACAAGACTTGAGCCCTCCAGCTTGCGGCGGGCATACTCAATGTCAACCGTAAACTGCATCTTGCCCGACGATGGAATCTCATACATCGCATCCATCATAATAGCCTCGCAAATCGAGCGCAAGCCACGCGCACCGAGTTTATACTCGTCGGCCTTTGCCACGATATAATCAAGCACTTCGTCGTCGAACGACAGCTCCACGCCGTCCATTGCAAACAGACGCTCATACTGCTTTACGATGGCATTCTTCGGCTCGGTAAGAATCGAGCGCAGTGCCTTCGTATCGAGCGGGCGCATATAGGTCAACACCGGCAGACGGCCCACCAGCTCGGGAATCAAGCCAAACGACTTCAAATCCTGCGGCATAATATACTTCATAATATTATCGCGATCGACCTGCTGCGAGAGCTGCACGCCATAACCTATAGCGCGGGTATTCAATCGCTGCGCAATCTTCTTCTCGATACCATCGAACGCGCCACCGCAGATGAAAAGAATATCCTTCGTATTGACCTGAATAAACTTCTGGTCGGGATGCTTACGGCCACCCTGCGGCGGAACGTTCACAGTCGTACCCTCCAGAATCTTCAACAGAGCCTGTTGCACACCCTCGCCCGACACGTCGCGCGTGATGCTCGGGTTATCACCCTTGCGTGCAATCTTATCAATCTCGTCGATAAAGACAATACCATGCTCAGCAGCCGCCACATCGTAGTCGGCAACCTGCAACAGACGCGAGAGGATACTCTCGACATCCTCGCCCACATAGCCAGCCTCGGTCAAGACTGTTGCATCGACGATAGTAAACGGCACATTCAGCACACGCGCTATCGTACGCGCCATCAAGGTCTTACCCGTACCCGTTGGACCTACCAGCACGATGTTCGACTTGTCGATCTCGACATCATCCTTTGGTCCCTCAGCACGGCTCACCAAACGCTTATAGTGGTTGTAAACCGCCACCGACATATAACGCTTGGCATCGTCCTGACCAATCACGTACTGATCGAGCACCTCCTTAATCTGGTGAGGCTTAAGCAGCTCCTCCATCTTGAATTTGCCGCCCTTAGTCTTTTTGCTCTTACCCTCGGCCAGTTCGCTCTCGACCAACAGTTGGTAGCCTCGCTCGACACAATTATTACATATATTTGCATTGCTTGCGCCCTGAAAAAGCAGAGCTACATCGCTGCGCTTGGCTCCACAAAACGAACAGCAATCCTCGTTTCCATGCCCTGCACCTTTATGTTTTTGAGCCATAAGAATTATCTATTTCGTCTATCCAACACCTCGTCAATCAAGCCATAGGCTTTCGCCTCGGCAGCACTCATCCAATAGTCGCGGTCGGCATCCTGTGCAATCTTATCGATCGACACCCCCGAATGAGTAGAGAGAATCTCATACAACTCCTGCTTTGTTTTGAGTATCTCGCGGGCCGTAATCTCGATATCAGAAGCCTGACCCTGCACACCACCCAGCGGCTGATGAATCATCACACGCGAATGGGGCAACGCTGAACGCTTACCTGCCGCACCTGCCGTTAAAAGCACCGCGCCCATAGATGCTGCCAAACCGGTACAAATAGTCGCTACATCGCACGACACCAGCTGCATTGTATCGTAGATTCCCAAACCTGCCGACACAGAGCCACCGGGCGAGTTGATATATATTTGTACATCCTTTGATGGATCTACCGACTCGAGGAAGAGAAGCTGCGCCTGAATGATATTTGCCGCATCATCGTAGATAGGTGCACCCAAGAAGATGATACGATCCATCATCAAGCGCGAAAAGACATCCATCGTAGCCACATTCAGCTGTCGCTCCTCGATAATCGTAGGCGACACATACGAGGCTTGTATCGATTGAAAATCATGCAGCTTAAGGCTGCTGATACCGCAATATCCGCGGGCATATTTTTCAAATTCGCTCATAGAAAAAAGTTGGTTAAAAATCAAAAAATGGACTCTGCAAACATTACGCCCAGAGTCCACTAATATGAATATTTATGCATCATTAAGCCCTTATGCTACAATTATGCAACGGTCACTCCGTCTGCTAAAATCGCAACTCGTCGGGCCCTGCAAGCCTGGGGATTAGTTCTCCTGTGCAAGCTTTGCAAACTCGTCAGCCGACACAGCCTTGTTGGTAACCTTAATCTGCGACTTAACATACTCTACAACCTTAACCTCGTAGAGCTTCTCGTAGATCTTCTGTGCCTGCTCCTTGTTCTCAAGAATCTGCTTTGAGAAGTTTGCAATCATCTCCTCGGGAGCTGAAGGCATACCGTACTGTGCAAACTGAGCCTTTGCAAACTCCTTAGCCTCGGCCTCGGCCTCCTCGGCTGTAACGTTCAGGTTCGCGCTCTGGATATAGTGCTTCTGGAGGTAGTTCCAAGTAAACATCTGAATGAAGCCATCGAAATCCTTCTCGATCTCCTCCTTCGTGAACTTGCCCTCGTTGATAACATACAACCAACGCTTCAAGAACTCCACAGGCATCTGCAATGCAGCCTTCTCCATCAAGAAGTTGCGAACGCGGATTGTGAACAAGTAGTCAGCCTCACGAGAGAGCTCCTTCTCGATCTCGGCAGCGAGGAACTGATCCAACTCCTCCTCATTCTTAACGTCACCTGCGGGGAACGCCATCTTGAAGAACTCCTCGTTAAGCTCGGGGTTAGCGAACTGGCGAACCTGCTTGATCTCGAGTGAGAATGCGGGGTTTACGCTCTCCAACTCCTCGGCCTTAACCTGAAGGATTGAAGCACGCTGTGACTCCGACTTGTAAAGCTCGTTGATGTTTACATCCATCTTATCGCCTACCTTCTTACCAATGAAGGGCTTACGCTCGTCGTCGCTCATCGAGATAAGGCCAACGTAAGCATCCTCGATACGCATATCGCCATTGTCGAGAATTACGGTCAAAGCCTCATCCTTCTTTACCTCGTCAACATCTACCAAACGGCCATAACGACGCAAGTAGTTATCCTTGTAACCCTCGATCATCTTCTTGTCAACCTTGATAGAGTTGTAAGTGAGCTTATCCTTTGATGAGAGCTCAACCTCTACCTTGGGAGCCTCACCAATCTCAAACATAAACTCGTGCTCGGTGTTGTTCTCGAAATCGAAAGCACCCTGCTCATCCGATGGAATAACATCACCTACATAGTCGATACCCTCTTTCTGCAAATACTCAAATACTGAGTTTGAAGCCAACTTATAAGCCTGCTCTGCAACAACGCCCTTACCGAACATCTTGCGAACTACACCCATAGGAACCATACCGGGACGGAAACCGGGGATGTTAGCCTTACGCTTATACTCACGCAATGCCTTATCAACGTTCTCTGCATAGTCTGCCTCGGCAACGACAACCTTCAAAAGCGAGGTACCAACCTCACGCTGTTCTCTTGTAATTTTCATAGTCTCTTCGATATATTTTTATTTCAATTTATTCGCTTAATTTGCTATTTCGGAGTGCAAAGGTAATTAATTTTAATTAATTAACGTGAAATAGTTGTAAATTTCTTATTTCACAGCTGCAACATACTCTCTCGGGCGGTATAATTGGTCACGCAAACGAGGCTCAAAACCGGCATCGCGAATAGCCTTTTGGATACCCTCGGCATCGAACTGATTATGTGCTCCGGCACTCGACACCACATTCTCCTCGATCATTATTGAGCCCATATCGTTCGCACCGCTATGCAGGGCCAGCTGCGCCGTTGCCTTACCAACGGTAAGCCATGAAGCCTGAATATTGCGTATATTATTCAAAATCAAACGGCTAACAGCAATTATGCGCACATACTCCAGCGGAGAGAATTGCGATACCACACCCTCCTGCTCCAGCCGCGTTCCCGACGAGCGGAAAATCCACGGTATGAAGGCAATAAAGCCCCAATTACCTTCGGGACAACGAGCCTGCAAATCACGAATCGTAAGCAGATGGTCAACCCTCTGCTCGATGCTCTCGACGTGGCCATACATCATGGTTGCCGACGTAGGCAGATTCATCAAATGCGCCTCGTGCATCACATCGACCCACTCCTTTACCGATGGTTTTGCCGGCGAGATAGCCTTGCGCACACCCTCGTCCAAAATCTCGGCACCGGCACCGGGCAGAGAGTCCAAACCGGCAGCCACCAGACGCTCCAACGCCACACGAGCCGACAGACCACTAATCTTTGCAATATGAGCCACTTCGGGAGCTCCCAAAGCGTGCAGACGCACCTGCGGATAGAGCGACTTAAGAGTTGAGAACAACTCCTCGTAAAACTCTATTTCCAATTTAGGATGTAGGCCTCCCTGCAATAGCAGCTGATCGCCACCAAGCTCCAGCATGCGCTCTATCTTCTGGCGATATTCATCTATCGTTGTGATAAATGCACGCTCCGTCTGATGGGGCTTACAATGGAAATTACAAAACTTACACCCCGAGATACAGACATTCGTAATATTTACATTACGGTCAATCTGCCAAGTAACCACTTTTTGATCGTCCACAACCGCACGTCGCACCTCGTCGGCAACAGCCGCCAGCCGCTCCAGCGGAGCCTCCCGCATAAGCCAGCAGGCTTCGTCACGCGATAAGGTCACACGATCTCGAGCCTTTGCAAAAATCTCTTCTCCGCGCATCATTATTTGTTGCTTACTATAAGTTCAAAATCGAGCGTACGACGACGCATATCTACACCCTTGACTCTGATCCACACCTCATCGCCAAAAGCTATACGGCGGCCGGAATTACGACCCACAACCTCGAATCGGGCATCGTCATAGACATAGTAATCGCCCTCGATATCACGCAGATAGGCCATACCCTCGATATGAGTGTCGTTCAATTCGACATATACGCCCCACTCGCTCATTCCCGAGACGTGACCTTTGAACATCTCACCTATCTTGTCCTGCATAAACTCCGCCATCTTATACTTTACCGATGCGCGCTCGGCATCCGATGCTACAATCTCGCGCTCCGATGAGTGTACGCAGCGAGCCTCCAAATCGCGCTTATCGGCCGACTTACCACCTGCCAAGTAACGCGCCAGCAGACGATGCACCATCATATCAGGATAACGGCGGATAGGCGAAGTAAAGTGGGTATAATACTTAAATGCCAAGCCGTAATGGCCCACATTATCGGTCGTATAGAGAGCCTTTGCCATACTGCGAACTGCCAACGACGAGATTGCATTCTCCTCGGGGCGACCCTTCACATCCGAAATCAATTTATTCAACGCCTTCGCCACCGAACGGCCCTTCGTTGCGCGGAACTGATATCCAAAGCGCAACACAAAGTCGCGGAAACGACCCAACTTCTCCTCATTCGGCTCGTCGTGGACACGATAAACCATCGAACGCTGCACCTTGCGGCCCTTCTCGATTCGGTATGTACAGAACTCAGCCACACGACGGTTGGCCAGCAACATAAACTCCTCGATCATCTGGTTGGCCTCCTTCTGCTCCTTGGTATATACACCCAGCGGCTTAC
>JAGBIR010000105.1 GCA_017934845.1 Alistipes sp.
CGAGCAGTCTTGTGATAAAGACGGTTGTGCGCACGCTTTGTTACGGTCTGACGAATTCTCTTCTTTGATGACTTGTGATTTGCCATAGTTCTAAAATGTTTTATGTTTTATTTTTTACTTTTACTGTTTCTGTTTAATTTCCTCCGCCTTCCTCTCCACAAAAGGCAGAAATCCTTGAGCCTCGGGCTCTGGTACCACGTAGGCACCAAAAAAATTCTTTACCGCTGTCAAATGATCTTGCGACCATAAGTCGTAGTCCATAGGAGAGTCGAACTCCTCTTTCAAGAATGAAAATCTTGCGTCCTAACCGATAGACGAATGGACCTTACCGCTATCGCGCCCCATATAAAAGGCACTTTAGCGGTGCAAAGGTAAGTAAAAATTTATAATATCCAACAAAACAGCACAAAAAAATGCGCGACAACACGTCATTACGCATTGTCGCACAGCCTATAAATCAACAAATAAGGTTATCGATGTGTGTCAATAACGGCACAGATACGATCGAAAACCTCATCCATAGTACCAACGCCATCGACCGCAACGTACTTGCCCTGCTTTGCATAGTGCTCGGCAACGATCTCGGTCTGCTGGCGATAGATTGCAATTCGATTACGGATAACATCCTCCGAAGCATCGTCGGCACGGCCCGAATCCTTACCACGCAACAGGATACGCTTAACAAGCTCCTCTTCGGGTACGTCCATATAAACCATTACGTTTACCGACAAGCCCTCTGCCGCCAATATACGGTCGAACTCTTCGGCCTGCGCAGTAGTACGAGGGAAGCCATCGAAGATATTACCAACGGCATCCTTATGCTCGGTCATATAGTTTTTAATCATACCAATCACAATGGCATCGGGAGCAAGCTCGCCCGAAGCGATATAGCTCTGCATACTCTTACCCAGCTCGGTCTGGCGAGCAATCTCACCACGAATAACCTCTCCCGTAGAGATATGGTTGATGTTGTATTTCTCCTTAATACGCGCTGCCTGTGTACCTTTTCCACATCCGGGTGCGCCAAAAAATATAATATTAAGCATTTTTCTATAATTTATATTACCTAACCGACGCCAAAATTACAAAAAGAAAAAATTAAAACAAACCTATCGACGAAACATTTTTGCATAATAATGCGAGGATACAAGAAAAAATTGCTATCTTTGATAAATTATTGGCCTTTTTCATTTAGCATGAAACAACATTTCATAATATACCTCTTTGGTCTGCTTTTACTTACCTCGTGTCAGCGCGAGATTGAGCCAACAACAATCGTGGGTTACATTGCCCAAGGCAGCACACCGGAGTTTATCGTAATCGAGCATCCCGACAGCCTTACACCAACATATATAGCAATCAGCGAGAACACCTCTTTTTCGGGCGGCTCACCTATTATTGGTAATATTGCCGAGGTGGTTTACCTCCCGTCAGAGAGCGACGAGGTTGCCAACATCGCAGTAAGCATCGCCGCCGACAAAACCTTCCCGCAGGCATTAGGTCGCTGGATGTCGCGCGACGATAGGCGACTGAAGGTTGCCATAGAGCTGCAGCCCGATGGGAAAATTGTGCAGAGTGAGCCGAGCGACATACTCCGTTACACATCGTGGCACCTGACGGGCGAAGATGATATTATTGAGTTGTGCGGAACGCTCTCTCTTCCGCCCGAGCCACCCAAGAAGGATAAGAAAACAAAAAAGGTTGCCGAGGCGGACACCATTCTGCCACCGGCACGACGCATCCGCGCCTTTAGAGTAAAGGCGGAGATTGGTTTCGACAATAATAATAAGGTAATGGTAATTACCTCACCGAAAGGTCGTAAATCGAAGCTCTATCGGGTATAGTAACGCCGACAACGAGGCTGCACCTCGGGGCAGCTCGTCCGCCCAGCAGATGAAAGCTTGTGGCGCACTACTCCTTAAATCCCTGCGCACGCAACTTTATATCACTTCCATCGGGTGTTACAAGGTAAGCACCTGTCGTCTCGCGTGTAATATGACCGATAATATCCACCAAGCCAAGACGCATAACCTGCTCCTGCATAGCCAGCGGCACGGTGAACATCAACTCGTAATCCTCGCCACCATTCAACGCAGCAACTACGGGATCCAAGTGCATCTCCTCGGCCAAAGCTGTTGTCTGCTTGGCGATAGGCATACGGTCAAGATAGATTCGCGCACCGCACTTCGATGACTTGCAAATCTGCAACACCTCGCTTGCCAGACCGTCCGAGATATCAATCATCGAAGTCGGCGCAATATTCTCCTCTGCCAACGCCTCGATGATATCCTTACGCGCACGCGGCTTCAGGTAACGCTGCAACAGATACTCGTAACCGCCAAACTGTGGCTCAGGATTCTCCACATCGCGCAACACGCGCTTCTCGCGCTCCAAAAGTTGCAAGCCCATATACGCAGCACCCAAGTTGCCAGTGATGCATATAAGGTCGTTAAACTGCGCGCCACTGCGATACGCGATGGCCTTACGCTTGGCACGACCTATGGCTGTGATGTTGATAACAAGGCCCGTCATCGATGCCGATGTGTCGCCACCAACCAAATCTACGCCCAACTCCGAGCATGCGAACTCAATGCCCTCGTAAAGGTCTTTCAACGCCTCAACCGACATCTTCGATGACACGCCCAACGAGATTGTAATCTGCTCGGGCAGGGCGTTCATAGCCAACACATCGCTCACACCAACCGTTACAGCTTTGTAGCCCAAGTGCTTGAGCGGGAAGTAGGTCAAATCGAAGTCTATGCCCTCCAACAGCGTGTCGGTCGTCACGACCACAGCATCATCACGCCCTGCGGCTATAACGGCAGCATCGTCACCCACACCCTTCAATGTTGATTTATTCTTCGGCTGAAAACCCTCGGTAAGATGGTCAATCAAACCAAACTCGCCCAACTCTGCAATCTCGGTACGCTTCTTATCGCTCATAATGGAAATATTTTTGACAAAGATACAGATAAATTCAAAATTCAAAATTCA
>JAGBIR010000106.1 GCA_017934845.1 Alistipes sp.
CATTCTCAAATGTTACATTCTTGATAGTAGCATTCTTTGCATAGCCGAAGAAACCGATATATGCCTTACCCTCCTTTGCCTCGGTCTCAACGATGTTGAGGTTCTTGATAGTGTAACCACCACCGTTGAATGTACCAATGTAAGGCACCTCGGGTGTACCAATAGGAGTCCAGTTGCTGCTTGCGCTACGTGATGTTGTCAATGAAAGATCAATGTCGTCGTTCAATGAGATGTTGATATCGTTTGAAATCTCTCCATTGTTAATCTTCTCGGCAAGCTCCTTCAAACCAACAGTAGTAGCAACGATTGCAGATGTACCATTCTCATCAAGGAAGAATCCCTCGTAAGCAGGCTCAGTAAAGCCGGGCTTAATCTCAACGTTGAAGTCGGCAGTTGAAGTGAGGATGTTACCGATGATGTTTGTGCGGTAGTTACGCTGTACGGGAACTGAAGTGTAGTTGCGAGTCAAATCAGCAGTACCCTCAGTTGCATCCTCGGCAAGTGTCAAGGTAACGTCAACCAACTCCTTCTCGTTAACCAATACATAGTTCATTGCGATGTGGCTGTAAGTCTTACCGTTAGCAGTGATTGTACCAGTTGCCATATCGGCCATGTCGAATGTAAGCTCAACAGCAGCATTCTTCTGGGGAACGGCACCGCTCTTAAGGTTCAAGCAGTTGTAAACGCCCTTAACCTTTACGCCTGTCTTTTTGATATCAACGCCAGCTACACGTGCCTTCTCCAAATCGGCAGTAGCAACGTTAAGCTGTGCGAAGGGACGCTTCAGCTCAACGGTCTGGCTGATAGCACCATTAACTGTGATGGGCTCTACATACTTGTAGAACGCATCGTACTCCTCGTTGTTTGCTGTAAGAGTAGCCTGCGGATCGTAGGTCATCTTTGCCTCAGCAGCTGTATTGCCCCAAGTAAGAGTGTAGGGAGCGTTAGTGTTCTGCGCCCAGAAGATAATCTCGTAAGAGCGGCCCTGAACGAGGTTGAGGTTAACGGTTGTAGAGATGTTGATTGTAACAGGAGAGTCTGTTGCAGAAAGACCTGCTACAAAGCCCTCCTGAGTGTCATAAACTGCATAGTACAAATCCTGTGCAGTCTCACCCTCGCCATAACGAGTAGCTACGGCAGGTGAATTTACGCAGAACGATACCAACGCCTCCTTATCCTCGACAGGAGCTACGGTGTCGTCCTTTGCGCAAGATGTCAACAACATACCAAATGCTGCGACAGCCATCAAAAGTTTCTTCATAGTTTTGTTGTTTAAATTAAAAAAATATCAATCGTTTATTTGAAAAAAATACAATTTTGTGTGTATTATTATACAAAGGTACATAAAATTTATTCTCATTTTACCCCCCCCGATTTTTCGGAATAATTATGCAATAAACCTGTTAAAAACCTGCATATAGCGCAATAAATAGAATTTGTATGTGATAAATACACATACTTTTTCGTCCGCAAATAGTGAAATTTGCGGAGAATGTGCGAATCTCGTGCCAGAAATCTGTATGGAAAATTTGTTAAGGCAAGGGGCAGCGTTCGTAGCTGTCGATCATTGAATTTCGCGTACGATTGACGATTCGGATGCCCTGCGTGCGAGCGTAGTCGGCCAGCACCTCGTGACCACGGAATAGCTCGGCCGTCTCGGCCAGATAGGTATGCATCGTGTAGGGGCGCGGCGGGTTGGTCGCGTTAACGAATATGGGCTTTGCCTCGGCGGGTGCGTTGTCGTAGTAGTGGCTCGCGATGCGGCAGAGTTGGTTCTGCTCGTTCACGGCAAGGCCGTCGAGCAACGTGTGGTCAACACCAAAAAGCTCTATCGTGCGGTAGCCGAGCAACATAGCGATGAACTCGCCATTCTGCACAACGGTACCAAAATTGCCCGATCCCAAGCCGCGACGGTAGCACCAGAATTCAACGCTGCGGAAACCGCGAAAGAGTGTGGTGTGGAACTTTACAATGCGGATGTTGGGGTTGTGACCGACGGCCGCTGCATAGTCAAATTTTTCGGGATTGTAGTACTGAATGTAAAGCGTCATCGGCCAACTAACACTCTCTGCCAGCGCGCAATACATCTCTTTAACGCGCTCCGAATGGCCCGCCTTGCGGAAGAATTGCGGGTCGGAGAGAACGTAATATTTTGGCTTCAAAACCGTAAACTCACGGCTCAATGCGAAGAAATTTACAGCCATAATATCGCCACTCTCCCACGCCTTATTCTCGATGAGCCGAGTCAGCTGCTTGCCCAGCGACGGCCCGTTTCCGAGTATAAAAATGCGTTTGTCGGGGTGCATCGATTGCACTCCGGCGCGAGCAACGTGGTTACGGAAATCCTCCTTCACTGCCATCGTGGCAAAGAAGAGAAGGGTGTCGAAGGAGTCGCGCACGGCTCGTATTATTTTTTCGGTCAATCGCATCGAGTTGAGTTTTATGCTATTGCAAAACTATAAAAATATTGTTACATTTGCAATTATATGGCATCTTCTTGCGACATATCGGTTGTGATTCCGCTCTATAACAAGTCGGCGGAGATATCGCGTGCGCTTGCGTCGGTGCTGGCGCAGTCGGTGCGTCCACGCGAAATTATTGTTGTTGATGATGGCTCGACGGACGATAGTGTAGAAAAGGTCAAGTCGTTTGATTCGCCGCTGTTGCGCGTTATAAATCAAGAGAATAGAGGTGTGAGCGTCGCGCGAAATGTGGGTATCGGGGCTGCTTCGTCGCGATGGGTTGCGCTGTTGGATGGTGACGATGTGTGGTGTGCCGATTTTTTGGCTACGATGGTCGATCTGATTGATCGTTATCCTAATTGCGGAGCTTATGGAACGGCATTTTTTGTCGAGCAAAATGGCGAGCGAGTGGCTGCCGATACACCTTCGGAGGAGGGTATAGTCGATTTTTTTGCCGAGGCGATGCACCACTATGTGTTGCTGCCGTCGGCTACGGTCGTAAGGCGTGATTTGGTGCTCGAGTTGGGCGGATTCCCCGAGGGTATGCGCCTTGGCGAGGATCAATATCTGTGGACTAAGATTGCACGCGTTGCCGATGTCGCTTTTTCGCCCAAGAGGATGGCTATCTACTCGCGTCAGGCGTCGAACCGCTCGGCGGCGATATATCGGCCCGAGCAGACTCGTTTCTCGTTCGAGGAGTTGTATGACGAGGCCGAGAGCGAGCTGAGTAACGAATATATTGCGCGTGTGGCTATTGGTAAAGCCCTGACCGAGAGCGTGAAGGGTGGCACGCAGTCGGCTCGGCGGGCAGCACGATTTTTTGCCTATAACCGCCTTTCGCGTCGTGCTTGGTGGAAGTTGCGCATACTTAATTCGCTGCCCCGATTCCTGCGCCCGTCAATCCTTGCGGCATATAATTGGCTCGCTTGGAAAATCGCCCGCAAGGGAATTTAAGCACTCGAATAATCAAAGAATATGGATATAAACAATAACGCGGATAGTTAAAACTACCCGCGTTACTTTTTATAAAATTACAATCGTTAGTCGGCGTTGCAGCAAACAAGGTTACGGTCACCGTAGCCGTTGTCGATCTTAGTTACATAGGGGAAGAACTTCGCCGCCTTAACCCACTCCAACGGGAAGGCTGCCTCGGTGCGTGAGTAGGGGTGTGACCACTCGCCCGCCAGCTCTACGGCTGTATGCGGAGCGTTAACCACTACGTTATCCTTCTCGCCCGATGCGGCTGCGGCCTCGCACTCGCGCTTAATCTGTACCAACGCCTCCATAAAGCGATCCATCTCGGCCTTTGGCTCCGACTCGGTAGGCTCTACCATCAGGGTCTCGTGTACAGGGAACGAGAGGGTAGGAGCGTGGAAGCCGTAGTCCATCAAGCGGTGAGCGATATCGCCGCAGTCGATGCCGTAGTCGTGCTTGAAGTGTGTGAGGTCGAGAATCATCTCGTGACCTACGCGACCTGTCTCGCCTGAGTAGTATGTGCGATACTCATCCTTTAATGCCGACGACATATAGTTTGCATTTACGATAGCCATCTCGGTTGCCTGACGCAGACCCTCCTCGCCGAGCATCTTGATGTAGCCATAGGTGATAGGCAACAACATAGCCGAGCCCCAAGGAGCCGATGATACTGCTGTGATGCCATCCTCACCGCCTGTCGCTACAACGGGGTGCGAAGGCAGGAATGGCTTCAAATGCTCTGCTACGCAGATAGGACCTACGCCCGGGCCACCACCGCCGTGAGGCATTGCGAAGGTCTTATGAAGGTTGAGGTGGCATACGTCGGCACCAATATAGCCCGGGTTGGTAAGGCCAACCTGTGCATTCATATTCGCACCGTCCATATATACCTGACCACCTGCGTCGTGTACTGCATCTACAATCTCGCGGATACGGCTCTCGAATACACCGTGAGTCGAAGGATAGGTAACCATCAAGCCGCACAACTCCGATGAGTGCTCCTCGGCCTTTGCCTTCAGATCCTCGACGTCGATATTTCCGTTCTCGTCGCACTTTACGGTTACAATCTTCATACCTGCCATAGCAGCCGATGCGGGGTTGGTTCCGTGAGCCGATGCGGGAATGAGGATGATGTTACGATAGCCCTGACCGCGGCTCTGGTGATAGGCACGGATAACCATCAAACCGGTGTACTCGCCTGCAGCACCCGAGTTGGGCTGCAAAGAGCAACCTGCGAAGCCTGTGATGGCCGCCAAATCGTTCTCCAACTCCGAGATAAGCTCGGCATAACCCTCGGCCTGATCGGCGGGAGCAAAGGGGTGCATATCCTGGAAGCCTGCCAATGAAAGGGGCTGCATAATAGCCGCTGCGTTGAGTTTCATTGTACACGATCCGAGTGAAATCATTGAGTTGGCAAGCGAGATGTCGCGCAACTCCAACTGCTTGATATAGCGCATCATATCGCTCTCTGAGCGGTAGCGGTTGAATACGGGCTCGGTAAGTATCGCGCTCTTACGCAAAAGGCCCTCGGCGATGGCTGGCTCGTTGGCAATCTTTACAGCCTTTGCCTTCTTGCCGGCAGCCTCAGCAAAGATAGCCACGATAGCCTCAACCTCGGCTGCGGTTGTAACCTCGTCGGTTGAGAGGCGTACTGTACCCTCCGATGGGTAGTGGAAGTTAATGCCGGCAGCCAATGCGATATCTTGAACTACGGCAGCTTCGGCAGCTACCTCGATGGTATCGAAAATTGAGTTGTGAGTGAGCTTGTAGCCCAATGCCTTCAAAGCCTCGGCAACGGCAACGGCTGCAGTGTGAGCTGTCATAGCGGCACGGCGCAAGCCCTCGGCACCATTATATACGCAGTAGAAACCTGCCATAGATGCCATCAGGGCCGATGCGGTACAGATGTTAGATGTAGCCTTCTCGCGCTTGATATGCTGCTCGCGCATCTGCAATGACATACGCAACGCCTTATTGCCCAAGCGGTCAACCGATACACCAATGATACGGCCCGGGATGTTACGCTTGTAAGCCTCGCGGCATGCCATATAGGCTGCTGCGGGACCTCCGAAGCCCATCGGGCAGCCCAAACGCTGTGTTGAACCTACGGCAATGTCGGCACCCCACTCGGCGGGAGGTGTCAAAAGTGCCAACGATAAGATGTCGGCAACGGCTGCTACCAACGCACCTGCGGCATGAGCCTTCTCGGCAAATGCTGCGTAGTCGCGTACCTCGCCCGATGCTGAAGGATACTGCACCAATACACCAAACTCCTTGCCCGAGAACTCGTAGGTAGAGTAGTCGTCAACGATAAGCTCGATGCCGAACGGCTCGCTGCGAGTGAGCAATACGTCGAGATTCTGCGGGAAGATATCCTTATCGACGAAGAGCTGGTTGCGGCCCTGCTTAACAGCCTCGCGCGAACGCAAAGCAAACATCATAAGCATAGCCTCGGCAGCTGCTGTTGACTCGTCGAGCAGTGAGCAGTTGGCAATCTGCATACCTGTGAGCGAGAGAATAGCTGTCTGGAAGTTCAAGAGTGCC
>JAGBIR010000107.1 GCA_017934845.1 Alistipes sp.
CCGCTTGCCAACAACTTGCGAAGGGCTTGAGCCTTGCGACGATTGAAGATGTCGCCCGTCTCGGCAAAGGCCGCAAAGGCGTCTTTGTCCAACACCTCGGCCCAAGTGTAGAAGTAGTAACCCGACGAGTATCCACCGTTGAAAATATGCTGGAAATAGGTGTAACGATAGCGAGGCTCAATCTGTGGAATAAGGCCACGCTTCTCGACCAACGCCTTGCGCTGGAACTCGGCAACGTCAATCTTGTCGGCACTCTGCAAAGAGTGGATATCCAGATCGGCCAATGCAGCAGCCACCAGCTCCGTTGTAGCAAAGCCCTCGTTGAACTTGGCTGCACGATGAATCTTGTCGATCATCGAGTCGGGCATAACCTCGCTCGTACGATAATGGACGGCATACTGCTTAAGCATCTCGCGCGAGAATGCCCAATTCTCCAGAATCTGCGACGGAAGCTCGACAAAATCGCCCTCAACCTCCGACAAACCGCGATACTTAACCTGCGCAAACATAACGTGCAACGCGTGACCAAACTCGTGGAACAGCGTCTCGACCTCGTCAATCGAGAGCAATGCAGGAGTCGAATCGGTAGGACGTGTAAAGTTGCAGACGATAGTACCTACGGGGCATACTCGCTCGCCATCCTTGAATGCCTGTGACACATAGTTGCCAAACCACGCACCACCACCCTTGCCGGCGCGAGGATGGAAGTCGAAGTATATCATTCCCAGCGGCTTATCGTTATTATCGATAACCTCATAAGCCTCACACTCGTCGTTATAAAGCGGAGCCGTAATGGGGCGCAACGTAATGCCGAACAGGCGGTTTGCGAGGAAGAAAACTCCACCCTTCACATTCTCCAGAGGCAGATACTCGCGTACCTTATTCTCGTCCAGCTGATAATCACGCTGGCGCACCTTCTCGGCATAATACCACCAATCCCACGCAGCAAACTCCTTATCGTAGCCATGATCGCGGACGAACAGGCTCTTCATTCGCGCCAGCTCATCCTTTGCCGTAGCCAAAGCAGGAGTCCATATACCCTCCAAGAGGTCGTATGCCGCCTTGGGCGAGCCGGCCATCTGCTGCGATGTTACATAGTGAGCATAAGAGTCAAAACCGAGCATCTTCGCCTTCTCGTAACGCAGGCTTGCAATAGATGCAATGATTGCGTTATTATCGTACTCGTTGCCATTATCGCCGCGCGAGATATAGGCTTTATAGACCTCCTCGCGCAACTCGCGATCGTCGGCATAGGTCAAAACCGGCAGGCGACTGGGCGCATGGAGCGTAAATACATAACCCTCCTTACCCATCTGCTCGGCCTGCTCTTTTGCCGCAGCGCGCACAGCCTGCGACAGACCATCCAATCGCGATGATGGCACCTCGAGTGCAAAGGCATTTGTCTCGGCCAAAAGGTTGGCAGCAAACTGCACGCTCAAGGTTGTAAGCTCGCTATTTATCTCCTTCAGGCGCGACTTATTCTCCTCCGAGAGCAACGCTCCCGAACGCACAAAGCGGTCGTAAATCAGTTCGGTAAGGCGCAACTGCTCTTTATCCAGACCAAGCGCGCCACGACGGTCGTAAACCGCCTTGATCTTGGCAAACAGCTCTTCGTTCATCGTGATGGCATCGCTATGAGCCGCCAAGCGAGGCATCATCTCGGCCGAAATCGCCTGCATTTCGTCGGATGTATCGGCAGCCTCCAGCAGACTGAAAACTGATGAAACACGATTAAGCATCTGGCCGGAATTATCGTAAGCAAGGATAACATTCTCGAATGTAGGCTCCTCGTCGAGGGCTACAATCTGATCGATCTCCTCGGCGTGCAACGCCATACCTTGCTCGAAAGCGGGTTTATAATGAGCAATCTCAATTCTGTCGAATGGTGGCGCACCATAAGGTGTATCCCACACCTCCTCGAAGAATGGATTTGCACTTGACTGCGTCGATTTATTGCAAGCAGAGAGTCCCGCCAGCAGGCCAATCGATGCAATAATGAAAAGAAAACGTTTCATAATATTGTGTTTTGTGTTAAAATTATATTCTCAAGCGTTTCAATACTTATATTTAATAATTATCTTTGCAAAGATAATATTAAGTCTAAAAGTATGCAACTATTTTACGCACCTGATATCACTCCACCCATCTATACATTAAACGAGGAGGAGTCGAAACATTGTATAAAAGTCTTGCGATTAGGCGTAGGCGATACGCTTCACGTTACCGACGGAAAGGGCAATATGCATCTATGCCGCGTAATGACGGCCGACGCTCGCCACTGCACAATCGAGATAGTAAGCACCGAGGAGGAGTTCGAGAAGATGCCCTACGAGCTTACAATGGCCGTTGCTCCGACGAAAAATATCGAGCGATTTGAGTGGTTTTTGGAGAAGGCAACCGAGGTGGGCGTTACACGTTTTGTACCTATCGTATGCGACCATAGCGAGCGGCGTATCATTAAACACGACCGCGAGTTAAGGGTAATAACCTCGGCCGTTAAGCAATCGCTAAAGGCATATCATCCCGCGCTTGATGAACTCACACCGCTACGTAAGTTGATTGCCGAGCCTTTCGATGGAGCAAAATTCATCGCCCATTGTGACTCTTCGTTCGATGAAAAGGGGTTCGAAAGGGCATATTTGCCATTAATTATTAAAAAAAATGAAAAATTAATGATTTTAATTGGTCCCGAAGGTGATTTTTCACCAGAAGAGATTAATTTTGCACTCGAAAACGGATTCCGCCCCATATCGCTCGGCCAGCAACGTCTCCGTACAGAGACAGCAGCCGTAGTTGCAACGGTGATGGCTGCCGTATGTAACTCGTTATAGGGTTGGGCTCTGGACCGATTTCAATGAATTAGGAAAACAATACAATTTATTGCAAGATGTTCTATCTTTATCTACTTTTGGCATTGGCAGCTTTGGTCATAGCGATTTTCTCTGCACCACTGCGTTCAAAGGTATGGGTGGCGTTTGGAGTTGTAGTTTTGACTACATTAGCTGCCGCCATACCGGCCATAGGCGTTTTGATGGGAGCCTCTGCCGTTACGATTATCGAGATGCAGTCACCGCTCTTTGGTGCCGAATCGCTCTCGATTGACCCGTTGTCGGCAATGATGCTGCTCATAATAGGCGTTGCAGGCATTGCCACAACGCTCTACTCGCGAGGCTATCTGGCGGGCTATCTGGATAAGAAATCCTCGGCCCACATATCGCTGCACTACACATCGCTGGTGATGATGATTGTGGCAATGATGCTCGTTGTAGTATCCAGCGGAGGATTCTCGTTCCTTTTGGCGTGGGAGCTGATGACCATCGCTTCGTTCATCCTTATCCTGTTCGATGCCCAGCGTGCCGAGGTTATGCGCGCAGCATTGGCCTATCTGGTAATGATGCACATTGGTTTCGTACTCCTTGTAGCAGGTTTCGCGACAGCCCATTCAATCTGCGGCTCGGCAAACTTTGCCGACCTGCCACAGTGCTTTGCGCAAGGTCATACGATGCTTATCTTCGTACTCTTCCTGCTCGGTTTTGGAATGAAGGCGGGTATCTTCCCTATGCACGTTTGGCTACCGGAGGCGCACCCCGCAGCACCTTCACACGTATCGGCAATCATGTCGGGTGTGATGATTAAGACGGGTGTATATGGAGTAATCCGTGTGCTTCAGCATATTTCGGTCGCATCGGAGCTTCATACCGTCGGTATAATAATCCTCTTGGTGGGTATCGTAACGGGACTTTGGGGTGTAATCCTCGCGGCTGTTCAGAATGACGTAAAACGCATTTTGGCATATTCAAGTATCGAGAATATAGGTGTTATCTTCATCGGTTTGGGTATTGCCGCTTTGGGAATGTCGAGCGGTAACGGCATCATAGCAACGTTCGCCTTGTGCGGTGCGCTGATGCATACGCTCAACCACTCACTCTTTAAGAGTCTATTATTTTTTGGCGCAGGAAACCTCTATTCGCAGATGCATACAACGATGCTCGACCGCTTTGGTGGTGTTGCCAAGAGTATGCCCGTAACGGCTATCCTCTTCCTTATCGCTACCGTTGCGATTTGCGCCCTCCCGCCATTGAATGGTTTTGTTGGCGAGTTCCTGATTTATATGGGTATGTTCAATAGCGTACTCGATGGCGAGAATGTTCTGGCTGCCGCAGGAGGTCTTATCGCATTGGCTCTTATTGGCGGAATCGTCGTGCTGGCATTCACAAAACTCTACAGCACCGTTTTCCTTGGCTCACCACGCGATCATCACGTTGCCGAGGCCGAGGAGGTTGACACCTGCCGCATAGCAGCAATGGGTATCCCCGTAGTAGGAATCCTCATAATAGGTCTTGTTCCGCAATGGGCCGTGCGCGTTACCAATAGCGTGATGACACAATTCATCCCCTACGCCGAATCGGTTATGGATATCTATGCCGGTACAACACTTACGCGTATCTCGCTGGTAGCTCTGACCGTTATAATCCTTACGACACTTCTCTTTGTTTGGAAGCGTCGTCTGCAATCTACACGCACAGTTGAGCAGGGCCCGACATGGGGTTGCGGATTTACAGCACCCAACATCCGTATGCAATATACGGGCGAGTCGTTTGCTGAGGGGTTGGAGTCACTCTCTACTTCACTTACTCAAAACACAGTCGAGGGCCGCACAGTCGAGAAGAGCGAGATTTTTCCCTCGCCCCACAACTACAACATTCGTCACAAGGATAAGGTCGATCGTCTGTTCTCGGCTTGGTGGATGGAGATGTTGCAGATTATCAACAAGCGCATAATGCGCCTGCGTACGGGTAAGATCAACCACTATATCCTCTTCGCTCTCGTATTCCTGATTGCGATTTTCCTTCTGTCAATATTAAATATCATATAAGCGATGGCAATACTACTCAATACACTGTTGATGATTGTTGTAGCTCTCTCAATTACGGGAGTTATCAACCGTACACGAGCCGTTTTGGCCGGTCGTAAAGGTATGCCCTTTTTGCAGCACATCTACAACGTGAGATTGCTATTGCGCAAAGGTGCTGTCTATTCGCATACAACATCTATACTCTTCCGCATTGCCCCGGCCGTATATCTTGCAGCTGCGGTGGTTGCAGTATTGATGATCCCTGTTGCCGATCTCTATCCGCTCATCTCGTTCGATGGCGATATTATCTGCCTTGCATATACACTTGCCCTTGCCCGCGTAGCAATCATTCTTGCGGCTATGGATACGGGAAGTTCGTTCGAGGGTATGGGTGCAGCCCGCGAGGCCCTCTATGGCGCGCTTATCGAGCCTGCGCTGATGATTGGCTTTGCGACACTCGCAATGTTCTGCGGACATATGTCGTTGGCCGACATCTTTGAACACGAGCAGTCGTTCGATCTGCACTACACCATCGTTATGTTCCTTACGGCTTACCTCTTCGTCGAGATTACCTTCGTCGAGGCGGGCCGAGTACCGGTAGATGATCCACGTACACACCTCGAGCTTACGATGATTCACGAAGTTATGTGCCTCGACTACTGCGGTATCGACCTTGCGATGATTCAGATTGCCGGTTGGCTTAAGACCGCATGCTTTGCAATGATTGCTGCCAACGCCATTGCTGCCACATGCTGCTTCCACTGGTGGTTTGCCGTACCGCTGGCAATCCTCTTAACGGGTCTGTCGATTGGTATTGTCGAATCGACACAGGCGCGCAACAAGCTATCACGCAACACAACTTTTATAGTAACCATTACAGCTCTTTCGGCCCTTATATTCTTTATAGGCTATCTGCTGCAACTTAATATAAATATTTAGGCTATGTTACTATCGCTCATTATATTATACATCATATCGCTGATCTATCTCTCGATCGTCGAGCGTTTCCGCAACTACGCTTCGGTAATCGCTTTTCAGGGATGGATTCTGCTGGGTATTGCCCTGCTGCGACTCCACTCGCTGGATTGGGTAGAGCTTTCGTTCATCATCACCGAGACGCTAATCTTTAAGGCTATTATCGTTCCGGCAATCCTCATGCGCGTAATCAACAAGACGAAAATCAACCGAGTAAGTTCGTCGGGCAAATCACAATTTAACTCGCTGATGCTCTCGATTATGGCCCTTTCGATAAGCGCATTGACAACATATTTCGTAGCCGACTCATCTATCCACATGATATTCTTCGGTGTTGCACTGTTCGCCCTTTTGAGTGGCCTTATACTCATTGTGCTGCGCTCACGAATCTTCACTCACATGGTAGGTTTTTTGGTTATCGAAAACGGAGTATTCCTCTTCTCGATGGCTATCGGTGTTGAGATGCCTATCTTGATTAATACAGCCATTATGCTCGACATCTTGATCTCGATCTTGATGCTCGGTATGTTTATGACCAAGGTCGATCATCAGATTCACACCGACGATAGTGATTCATTAACCCACGTAAAAGATTAATGCGATGATATATCTGTTTTTTCTTATTTGGATAGCTATCGGTTCGATGGCATTCTTCTCTCGCACACGTCGCGAAGTACATCTTTTGTGCGGGCTTTATGTAGCCACTCACGCATTGTTTGCCGGCCGACTAATCTTTGGCGGCGACTACCTCACGACGTCGGGCGTATTCTTTACGTTCGATCAGGCGGGAACACTGTTTTATGTGCTGCTTGCCATTGTTGGTACGTTTGTGCTGTTTCACTCGCAGGAGTATTTGCGTGGCGATGATTTCCGCCACTACCGCAAATATTTCGCACTGCTGATGCTGCTTATTACAGCCATTACGGGAGTATATTTTGCAAACAACATTGCCATTACCTGGATTTTGCTCGAGACAACCACATTGTGTAGCGCAGGTATCCTCTACCACCGCCATTCGGAGCAGACTCTTGAGGCGACGTGGAAGTATCTGTTCGTATGCTCGACGGGTATTGCAATCGCCTACCTCGGAATTTTGCTTCTGTCGGCTGCAGCATCGAACAATTCGCTCAGCTACAACGACATGGCACAACTTATCGCCAACGGCAACCCTCTATACCTAAAGGCGGCATTCCTGCTTATCCTTACGGGATATAGCTGTAAGATGGAGATTTTCCCGCTCTACACCATTGGTGTCGATGCTAACTTCGCCGCACCGGCACCCGCCTCGGCACTGCTATCTACGGGCTTGGTCAATGCGGGGTTCTTGGCAATATTCCGCATCTATAAACTCTTTGCTCATACCGAAGTGTTTGATTGGGTGCGCCATGTGATGATTATCATCGGAGTGCTGAGTCTGTTAGTAGGTGCGCTATTCCTGCGACGAACAAACAACTACAAGCGTTTCCTTTCGTACTCGACGGTCGAGAATATGGGTATCGTTGCCATAGGATTGGGCATTGGCGGAATAGGCGTTTGGGCCGCACTGTTCCACGTTATCTGCCACACGTTTATCAAGAGCAGCCTCTTCCTCCAGATTGCCGTCGTACGACAGATCTATAACGGCTACCGCATCAACCGAATTGGCGATTACATAAACATCAACAAGGCTGGAGCTATTGGCCTATTGGTAGGAATGGTCGTTGTGCTGGCATTCCCTCCCTCGCCACTCTTTGTGTCGGAGTTGATGATTCTCTCCGAGACCATCACCTCGGGTAATTGGTGGCTGACGGCTACATTGCTGTTGCTGCTGTGTATTGTTATTTACTCGGTTTGTCAACGCTTTATTCGCCTGTGCTACCATCCCAATCAGGATGAGTTACATCTGTCGAACGTCAACCGCCGACTCTCTTACAGCGCACTTGTATTGCTGGCAGGAGCTATCATTCTGGGCTTGTGGCAGCCACAGCAGTTAGTAGCTTTAATCGATAAAATTGCAACATTCTAACTATGAATTACCATA
>JAGBIR010000108.1 GCA_017934845.1 Alistipes sp.
CTTTTGGAACTCTTCTTCGGTAAGAATGTTGTCACTACAACTACCGAGCGTTTCTATGTTGTAGTCGATGCAGCTACCAAAGATTACACCATTGCCAATTTCTCGAAGAGCGCAGGCTTCAGCCCCGCAGGCGACGCCATCACGCTCCACATCACACCTTCGGGCAAGTTCAAGACAACGGTTGCGGCCGAGGCCGACCCGAAAGCCAAATCGGTTATGCCTATCCGCGTTGCCGACTTGTCTGTTTGCGAGGTTAAGGTTGGCGACAACGTATTCCCGACAAAGCACTCTATACTTCCTGTTTTCGAGTTTGGTCGTACGATTTATGTAGCTGCTCCGGCAGAGAAATAGTTTAGACGTGGGACAGACCGAGAGAATGATATTCCTTTTGGGCGAGTTGCGGCGCGAGATGAATGGTGCCGTAGCCGATGCTATGCGCTATTATGGTTCGCGCTATGGACTTAATTATGGCGTTAGCCTACCTACCATTCGCAGCATTGCCGCCAAGGAGCCTCAGGATAACGATTTGGCACTATATCTTTTTAAGCAGGATGTCCGCGAATTGCGTTTGGCAGCTCTACACATTGCCGAGCCAAGCAAGTTCGAGGATAGCGCAGAGGAGTGGCGCAATGGCATCACAACATCGGAGATCGCCGAAGAGATGGCCTTTGCACTACTACGCCACGTTGAGTCGATAGAACAACTCTATCACGATTGGAGTCAGTCGGGTGATGAGTTAGCGACCTACGCTGTTATTATGGCAGCTACCCGCAGTCGTATAGCATCAGAGTGCGCTACCCTCGACCCTCTGCCGGCAATTGTCGCACGGCATCCTCATTCGCGCCTAATTGCGCAAGCGGCGGTTGCCCTGCTATCGACGGCAATGCAGACCCTGCCGACCGGCAAGATTAAGACCTTAATAGAGGAGCTACCGCCCTGCAAGGCAACAGATTATATCAACGAAGAGATGGCGTGGCGTATGGAGTAATCCATACCCACGTTTTTTCATCAGCAACTCCATTAGCCAGTCAAAAGGCCTCAACTCGCTCATAACGATAGACCACCTCCGACAAACTCTCCAACGACAACACCCCACTCTCGCGCCATAGTTTCCGCCCACTTAAGAAAATCATCAGCGTAGGGACTGCCATTATGCGGAAGTGTTCAACAAGCTCGGCATTTTCGAAGTGGTCGATATCTATACGCACAACATCCACCAAGCCACGCATCCGCTCCTCAAGTCTATCCAACGTATAGTGCATCGCCTTACACGGCCCGCACCACGAGGCATAGAAATCGACAAGCGTTAGCTTATTGTGCGCCGTGATAGCATTAAATTCCCTCAAAGTCATAATATCAAATTTTATGGCAGATTCAAAACTCCTATCGTGAGGTTGCCGAGCGTTACGCCCTCGCGGCCGCCAAACCCGATGGCATAAAAAGAGCCTCTCCCGATTATTATCATCGGAAGAGGCACTCAAAAAACATACCACGTCGCTACTCTATTATCGATTCTTCGCCGAATCAAATCTTATCACAAAAGAGCGCGGGTGGCAACTCGCCAATATTGTTAATATACACGACTTCAATATTTTTCGTCACTTTTAATGTCTTACGCAAAAATCCCGATACGATGATTCGCTTAAAGCCCAAACGTGCCGCCTCGCTTACACGCTGCTCGGTGCGCGGAGCGGGACGTACCTCGCCCGAAAGACCTATCTCGCCGGCACAGCATACGCCATCAGCTACGGCTCGGTCGTAATACGACGATACGACAGATGCCACGACAGCAAGATCCAATCCCGGGTCGGCAACCTTAAATCCTCCGGCAAAATTCAGGAAGACATCCTTCTGGAACATCTTCATTCCGACCCTCTTCTCCAAAACTGCCAAAAGCATACTCATTCGTCGGGGATCGTAACCCGTAGCATTGCGTTGCGGTGTTCCATACGCAGCATTGCTCACCAACGCCTGTACCTCGATCAGATAGGGACGAATACCATCTACCGAAGCACCTACGGCAATGCCGCTTAACGGCTCTTCATAGTGCGACAGAAGTATCTCCGATGGGTTATCCACCGCACGAAGACCCTTATCCATCATCTCAAACACGCCAATCTCGAACGTTGCGCCAAAACGGTTCTTTATGCCTCGCAATATACGATTTACATTGTTGCTGTCGCCCTCAAACTGCAAAACCACATCGACAATATGCTCCAAAATCTTTGGGCCAGCAATAGTTCCATCTTTGGTTATATGGCCAATAATGAATATCGAAGTTCCCGTCGTCTTGGCATACTTCAACAGCGATGCCGCACACTCTCGTATCTGTGACACGCTGCCAGCCGACGACTCCAGCGTCTCGGTATAGATGGTTTGAATCGAGTCGATAACCACTACGTCGGGGTTATACTGCTTAATCTGCGCAAAGATATTCTCCAGCAGAGTCTCCGAATATATGTAGCACTCCTCGTTGCCGATACCTATTCGCTCGGCACGCATACCGATCTGCTCGGCCGACTCCTCACCCGAGACATACAACGTACGAAGGCCGTGGGCCGTTAAAGCCAACTGAAGGCTCAAGGTCGATTTGCCTATGCCCGGCTCACCACCCAGCAACACCAGCGATCCAGGGACAAGACCACCGCCCAGCACACGATTGACCTCGCTGTTTTTAAGGTCTAATCGACGATGTGATGCACGCTCAATCTCACCCACACGCTGCGGCTGTTGATGCGGCATATCGCTCAACGCCACCGATGCCGAATTCGAGCCACTCGCCTTGGCTACAATCTCCTCGGTAAAGGTATCCCACTGCCCGCACGAAGGGCATTTACCCAACCACTTGGGAGCTTCGAAGCCGCACTCTCGACAAAAATATGCCTTCTTGACCTTTGCCATAATAATCAGATACTAACCTACAAACAGGCGGTAAATATCGTTTCCGTTGGCATAGATTATAAGAGCCAACAAAATGAAGAATCCGATATACTGCATAATCTCCAAAAACTTATCGCTCGGCTTGCGGCCTGTAATAATCTCCCACAGCGTAAACAATGCGTGGCCACCGTCCAAGCCCGGAATAGGCAAAATATTAAGCACCGCCAACATAATCGACAACATAGCGGTCATCGACCAGAAGCGCATCCAATCCCACTCCGAGGGGAAAATCTTACCAATAGCGATAAATCCGCCCAACTCCTCATACATCTTTGTTTTGGGTTGGAAGATAAGTTTCAGCTGCTCCCAATACTCCTGAATAGCCTCGCCTGCCATATTTACACCCGCGGGAATAGCCTGCAGGAATGTAAATTCGCGAGTGCGCGGCTGGAAGATATCGGTATCGATAATCACACCTATCTTACCCTCGTCGTTAACCGCCACGCGCATATCGAGTTTTTCGCCACCACGCAACACCGAGAGCATTACGCTGTCGCCCTTATACTCCTCCTGCAACAAAGTGGTAGCCTCAACAACACCCACAAAAGGTTTACCATTGAATGCAACAACCTCATCGCCCGACACCAATCCTGCCTCCATAGCACCTACCGAAGCGACCGAATCGACGATAAACGGCATACACACCATATAAAGGTCGGTAAAGGTCTTCTCGCGGCGCATAGCAAGCAAATCGTCGAAAGGAATAGTAAATGAATGTTGCTCACCACCACGCTCAACAACAATGTCGCGAGCATCCTTTGTCAAAAGCAACTTTGTACGAATCTCGGTAATATCGTCAATCGGCTCGCCATCAATCGAGAGAATCTTATCTCCATCGCGGAAGCCCATCTTCTCACCCGCCTCGTTAAAGACATATCCCCAACGCACATCCTCGTTTGCCATATATGACTCGCCATAAGTATAGCGCAAGCCCGTATAGATCATCATTGCCAACAGCACGTTCATAATCACGCCGGCAATCATCACCATAAAACGCTGCCACGCCGGTTTTGCGCGGAACTCCCACGGCTGCACGGGCTGCTTCATCTGCTCGGTATCCATCGACTCGTCGATCATACCTGCAATCTTCACATAGCCGCCCAAAGGCAACCATCCGAGGCCATACTCCGTGTCGCCGCGCTTAAACTTAAAGAGCGAGAACCACGGATCAAAGAATATGTAAAACTTCTCGACGCGAATCTTGAATATACGCGCCATAATAAAATGTCCAAATTCGTGTATCGCTACCAAGAGCGACAGACTCATAAAAAATTGAATTACCTTAATTAAAATATCCATCTTATTACATTAAAATTTATTTCAACTTCAAATACTCTGCAGCCAAAGCTCTCGACTCGAGATTCGACGCAGCATAATCGTCCAACGTAGGCTGTGCAACAAACGTAGCACGACTCTGGGCATACTCTATTGCGCCCACAATATCGGGATAGCGGCACTTACCGGCCAAGAAGGCTGCCACAGCAACCTCGTTCGAGCCATTCATCACGCACGCTGCCGTACCGCCTCGACGCAACGAATCGTAGGCTATATCGAGTGCGGGATACTTCACGCGGTCAACCTCTGCAAACGTAAGTGTCGGGTGTGCCAAAAAATCGAATCTCTCCGATGGGCGCGAAGCACGATAAGGATACATTAAAGCGTAGCTGATAGGCATGTGCATGTCGGGGCTACCAAGTTGCGCTTTTATGGCTCCATCCTCGAACTCTACCATCGAATGTACTATCGATTGAGGGTGAATCAGCACAGATATCTGCTCGGCCGGAATACCGAACAACCAGTGCGCCTCGATAACCTCAAAGCCCTTGTTTACAAGCGTTGCCGAGTCGATTGTTATCTTCGCTCCCATCTGCCACTGCGGATGTTTCAACGCCTGCTCGGCTGTAACATCAGCCAGCTTCTCTATCGGCAGGTCGCGCAACGCACCACCGCTACAAGTGACAATCAATCGACGGATGGGCGAATGTTCGCCCACCAGACACTGAAAAATTGCCGAATGTTCCGAGTCGATAGGCATAATAGGCACACGATGCTCGGCCGCCAGACGCATTACAATATCGCCACCAACAACCAGTGTCTCCTTATTTGCCAAAGCGACCTTCTTGCCCGCCTTGATTGCTGCCACAGTAGGTCGCAAACCGGCATAGCCGACAAGGGCATTAACCACAACATCCACCTCGGAGCTTGCCACAAGCGACTCCATTTCGGCCTCGCCGGCAAACACCTTGATTGGATAATCGGCCAAGGCCTGCTTAAGTGGTTCATATTTTGATTCGTCGGCAATTACCACACAATCGACGTCAAACTCTATCGCCTGACGTGCCAGAGGCTCCCAATTAGAGTGTGCAGCAAGCGAAGTAACCTCAAAAAGATGAGGATTTTCAGCCACAATATCGAGTGTCTGCACACCTATAGATCCCGTTGATCCGAGAATTGACAATCGCTGTTTCATCCGACAAGCAATAAATTAAAACACAATATAAATCTCGGGATCAACAGCCTTTCCCTCATACCACATCTCTATCTCGAACAGCGGATTAGAGCTATCGCCCACCTGCGGCATAGAGTTATAACCAATAACCTGACGGCTCTTTACCGTCTGGCCCTTATCGACCAACACTTGCGTAAGGTTTCTATATACCGACACATAGCCGTCGAAATGTTGAATCGTAACCGTAGTACCCTTATCGCCCGTAGTATTTACATCGACAACCGTTCCCTCTGCTATACTCGTTACAGGAGCATTTGGCGAGGCTTTGATACCTACACCAAGATAGTTATCTTGACGCGAGAAGTGGCGTGTAATGATTCCCTCGACGGGAGCAGCAAACACCTTGCTGCGACCCTCTGCGCTACGCTCTCCGACACTCTGCGCCAACGAATAGATGCCCTCGCCCTCCATCTGAGCACGCAACAGAGAGTCCAACGTTGATGGCTTCACCTGCGTCTTATCGAGTTTAAGAGTATCGTTATCGGCCATAGGTTTATTTACCACAGGCGTACGACCCTCCATAATCATTGCTACATTCTCGCTATATACCAGCATATCGAGCATACGACGCTCCAACGAATCGACACGCATTATTCCCACCACCAGCTCGTCGTGCGAACGCTCGGCTGCAGTACGATAGCCCGGGAAAATATCCAGAATGGGGGTATATGCAACTAAAATCAACACCAGCAGGAAGAGGAAAATAGAAAATGCCGCAAGACTACCCAGCAGCCCCATAGGCGAAAGATGTACACTCCAATCCTCGCGCTGATCGACCGGATCGCTCATCGCAAAACGTCGTTTACGAAACCAATCTTTTATACTCTTATTATTAAGTTTCATTCTCAGTAAAGCCTAATTTCACTACATTATGCAAATATAACTATTTTTCAACAATTTGCTCAACTTTGTTTCACGTTTTTCTTCATTACAACACTATTCGCCCAATTCACAAAGTCAAAACGGCAACCAAATATTGATTATTATTGATAAAATGATTTTTCGGATTAAGAATTTAGCTCAAATTCTGCATTATATGCCATTTTTTTTATAAATTTGCCTAACTATATACAAAAATACAATCTAAACTGATAAAAAATTATGGTTAAACCTACATTACTTGTATTGGCAGCCGGAATGGGTTCTCGTTACGGCGCCCTCAAACAGATGGATGGAGTAGGCCCTAACAATGAGGCCATCATCGATTACTCAATCTACGATGCTATTCGTGCCGGCTTTGGTAAGGTGGTATTCGTTATTCGCCACTCTTTTGCTGATGCCTTCACTCAGGTATTCAACAAGGAGCGTTTCGGTGGTAAGATCGAGGTAGAGGTAGTATATCAGGAGCTCGATTACCTCCCCGAGGGCTTTACTGTTCCCGAGGGCCGCGAGAAGCCTTGGGGTACTAACCACGCTTTGATTATGGCAAAGGACGCTATCAAGGAGCCTTTTGCTGTTATCAACGCTGATGACTTCTACGGTGCCGACGCTTACAAGGTTATTGGCGAGTATTTGAGCCAGCTTGGCGAGGAGAGCAACCACTATTGCATGGTTGGCTACGAGGTTAACAAGACTCTCTCGGAGAATGGTACCGTATCACGCGGTGTTTGCGAGATTGACGACAACCGTTTCCTTACCTCTATCGTTGAGCGTACAAAGATCAAGCGCAATGCCGAGGGTACTATCGTATTCCACGACTTGGGCGACGACGTAGCTTTGGAGGAGAACACCCCCGTATCAATGAACCTCTTTGGTTTCACTCCCGACTACTTCACTCATTCAGAGGAGTATTTCAAGGGCTTCCTCTCAGATCCCGCAAATCAGGCTAACCTCAAGGCTGAGTTCTTCATTCCTTTGATGGTTAACGAGTTGGTTGGTAAGGGTACTGCAAAGTTGAAGGTATTGAGTACAACTGCAAATTGGTTTGGTGTAACATATCAGGCCGATAAGCCGCAGCTTGTAGCCAAGATCGAGGAGTTGATCGAGGCTGGTGTATATCCTCGCAACCTTTGGGGCAAGTAAGAGGTTATAAAACTGCATTAAAAAATGGGTGTTACTATTGCGACACCCATTTTTCGTATTCTGTATATAACCTAACCACTTGTTGTGCCTCCGCCACGTCGTGCACCCGCAGGATTCTCGCCCCCTGCCGAAGTGCCTCCCAATGAAGTGCCGTCGTACCATTCAAAGCCTCGGCTGGCGACAGATCCAACACCTTATATATCATCGACTTTCGCGATAAACCTGCCAGCACAGGATAACCCAACTCGCACAACCTATGCAATCCGGCCAGCAGCTCATAATTCTGCTCGGTTGTCTTTGCAAAGCCAAACCCGGGATCGAGTATAATCTGCTCGACGCCACGCCCCCGCAACCATTCTACACGCTCGCGAAAATAGTCACACACCTCTGTGACAACACCCCTCGGATAATCAGTCAAACCCTGCATCGACTGCGGCGTTCCACGCATATGCATCGCCACATAAGGCAAATTGTATCGCGCAACTACCTCCACTATCTTTTCATCAGCTTCACCAGCCGAGATATCGTTAACCATTATTGGCCCGAACTCCTCCACAGCACGACGCGCCACCTCTGAGCGAAACGTATCGACCGACACTGCCACACCAACCGACTGACGAGCTACAGCCTCAAGACCTCGTTTTACTCGCTTCCACTCCTCCTCCGTCGATACATCTTCGGCATTAGGTCGTGATGAATAACCGCCAATATCTATAATCGACGCACCCTCGGCAACCGCGCGCTCTACCCTCTCGGCAATAGCATCAGCACCCGTAAAACGGCTCCCATCATAGAACGAGTCGTCGGTAACGTTTACAATCGCCATTACTTGAGGCTCAGCAAACTCTATCACTTTATCTCCGAGCCTCATACAAAAGCATTTTGTGCATCTGTTCGACATCGCTCTCGAGGTATTCGCGACGCAGATTTACCAAGCAACGAGCAGCTCGCGCGTGCAGTTCATCATCGTTCATCTGATGTTCGATACGTCGCAAAATCGCATCGCGATCGACACCATCACGCGCTGAAGCACGACGCACTCGCTCCTCCAATGGAGCCAGCACAGCTATTGTCGTATCTACCTCATTATCGAACGCTGCTTCGAATAATATTGCGCTCTCTAAAACCACATAGTCACCACTCTGGTTCTCTGCCCAAGTGCGAAAATCGGCCCGTACGGCTGGATGGACAATGGCATTTAACTGCGCCAACTTCTCCTCGCTGCCAAACACCTGTGCTGCCAGATATTGCCTGTTAAGCGCTCCATCAACATAGCACTCTGCACCAAACGCCTCACACAAAGCCTCGCGCAACGCCTCATTGTCATTCATCAGAGCCTTGGCTCTTGCATCAGAATCATAAATGGCGATACCGTAAGTTGCCAAGAGTTCGCATACTGTACTCTTTCCACTTCCAATACCGCCCGTAATACCTACTTTATACATAGACTGTTTACTTTTTCCCATCCGCAACCACTGCCGGCTCCTCCGGCACGGGCAACGGTGGAATATCACCTATCGAGATAACTTTAATATCGCTAAATCGCACCGAAATAGCACTCTGCATCGACTGCGGATCGATAATATAGAATCGGCCCAACGACTCTCCCGTCTGCTCGTCGGCCAACTCCTCGACTTTATATTTAAGGTCTGTCAAGGGAATCTTCAGCTCTCGGTGCATATATACGCGATAGCCAAACAGATTTGTTCCAACGCCCTCGACAACACACGGTACTCGCATTGTCTGTCCATCGACATTTACGCCTACCGAGTAGTCGGTAGTATATACATAACCCAGCTTGAGGATATACCACAAGATGAACGATGCGCAGAAGAGCGATATAAAGACGGGCGACACATAGCGTTGCAGCCATCGCCTAAACAATTTCAGTTTTTCGATAATCTTACCCATAACGACTACAAAGTTATAAAATTCGCCGAGTTATTATTCACCCGAAACGATTTTTTTAATCATTTCTTGCAACTATCGGCCCGCAATCCTTCTGCCATGCTTCCTTCACCACAAAAAAGGTTGCAACCCCAATTGGGATTGCAACCTCACATAACTGATAAATCAGAATTACTTTACATCCTTATCTGAACGACGCAAGATATCGTAAGCGATAGGTGTTGCAACGAATACTGAAGAGTAAGTACCGATAACTACACCCAAGAGCAATGCGAAGATGAAGCCACGCAAGTTCTCACCACCCAAGATAAACATTGCCAACAATGTAACGATTGTAGTACCTGATGTATTCATTGTACGAGACAATGTAGAGCAGATCGCCTTGTTGATATTCTCGCTCATTGCACGCTTGGGATAGAGTGTAATGAACTCACGGATACGGTCGAAGATAACCACTGTATCGTTGATTGAATAACCAATAATAGTCAAGATAGCAGCGATAAATGCCTGGTTAACCTCCAACGCAAAAGGCATTACATGATAAAGCATTGAGAAGATACCAATCACGAGGAATGCGTTGTGAGCCAAAGCCGATGTAGCACCCAAAGCCCACTGCCAACGCTTGAATCGGATTGTGATATAAAGACCGATTGCGATAAGCGAGAAAAATACAGCATAGAATGCACTGAAGAGCATATCCTTTGCGATAGCAGGACCAATCTTCTCAGAAGAGATGATACCGTTAACATCATCCTGTGTACTTGTGAAACCATCCAAAGAGATCTCATATGAATAGAAGCCCTTCAAAGCCTCATAAAGCAATGCGTCAACCTGTGCTGTAGTCTCCTCTGAAGTATCATCATACTTATACTGAGTAATGATACGGACCTGATTCTCACCACCAAACTGCTTAACCTCCAATGAAGAACGTGTAGCATCATCGCTAACCAAAGCCTGCTCCAAAGCACCACGAACATTCTCAACAGATACGTTCTGGTCGAAACGTACTACATATGTACGACCACCGGTAAACTCAACACCTGTATTCAAACCAAGAACAGCCAATGAAATGATTGACAATACGATGAGTGAGCCTGAAAGGATGTATGAAGACTTACGCTTACCGATGAAATCAAACTTCACGTTAGCCAACCAATTCTCCGACCAAGAGCGAGAGAATGAGATTGAACCCCACTTGTTAACAACCCACTCGATAAGCATACGAGTGATGAAGATTGCACAGAAGAGTGATGTAAGGATACCGATAACCAAAGTTGTTGCAAAACCCTGAACAGGACCGTTACCGAATACGAACAACACGATACCGGTGATGATTGTAGTGAGCTGACCGTCGATGATTGCAGAGTAAGCATTTGAGAAACCATCCTTGATTGCCAATGCAATACCCTTACCGGCACGCAACTCCTCCTTGATACGCTCATAGATGATGACGTTAGCATCCACTGCCATACCCATTGTCAAAACGATACCGGCAATACCGGGCAATGTCAATACAGCACCGAATGATACCAAGACACCCATCAACAAGAAGATGTTGAGCAAGAGTGCCAAGTCGGCCATCCAACCTGCAGTCTTGTAGAACAAGCCCATATAGAGAAGTACGAGGAAGAATGCCAATGCGAATGACAATAGACCTGCATTGATTGACTCCTGACCGAGTGACGGACCAACAACCTGATCCTGAATGATGCGTGCAGGAGCAGGAACCTTACCTGACTTCAATACGTTAGCCAAGTCCTGTGCCTCCTGAATGGTGAAGTTACCTGTAATTACAGAGCTACCACCCTCGATCTTATTCTGAACGTTAGGAGCTGAATATACCAAACCATCCAAAACGATTGCGATAGGACGACCTACGTTCTGAGCTGTAAGCTGAGCCCACTGTGAAGCACCGTTTGAGTTCATCATAAGGTTAACCTCGGCAGAAGAGCCATTCTGTGAATAGTTCTCCTGTGCTGTAGATACAGCCGAACCATCCATTGCAGGCTTGCCGTCGATTGAACGAAGTGCATACAATGCGAAACGGCCACCGAAGTAATCCTCGCCCTTAACACCCCAATTGAGGCTCAAGTCAGCGGGCAACAAACTCTTAACCTCGGGACGAGCCAAATACTCGTTAATCATAGGCATATCGGCTGCAACTGCAGTACCTACGATGCAACCACCAGCATAAGTGGGATCCAAGAGTGAGAACAAAGGATTCTCCTCACGAGAGAAACGAGAAACAGTCTCCTCCTCTGCAGCCTCCTCGCTTGCAGCAACCTCTGCTACGAGGTCTGAAGCCTTCTCCTCTGCAGCAACCTCCTCTACAGTCTCCTCAACGGGAGCAGCCTCCTCTGCAGCCTGCTTAATCAAAGCGTCAGCCTCTGCCAAGATAGGAAGAATCTCCTGTGCATCATATACCTCCCAGAACTCCAAAGAAGCAGAACCCTGAAGAAGCTTACGAACACGCTCAGGCTCCTTAACGCCCGGCAACTCAACCATAATACGGTTTGAGTTAGGCATACGCTGGATGTTGGGCTGTGTTACACCGAAGTGGTCGATACGGCTACGCAAGATGTTGAATGACGCTGCGATAGCGGCATCTGTCTCGGCCTTCAAAACCTTTACTACCTCGTCATCTGTTGAGTTAGGAGTGATATCCTGACGATCGGGGCTAACGAAAATAGCAGCCAAAGGAGCACCGTTAGATACCTCGGCATAAGCCTTTGCGAACTCACCGATGTAGTCGTTTGTACCAGCCTTCAAAGCAGCGTTTGCACGCTCCATAGCCTCAATGAAAGCGGGGTCATTCTGGCTGTCACCAGCAAGTGACTTAACCAAATCCTGAACCTCGATCTCGAGCATTACGTTCATACCGCCCTTAAGGTCAAGACCCAAGTTTACCTCCTTCTCCTTACACTCCTTGTAAGTAAACTTCTTACCCAAGAAATTCAAAACGGGCTTATTCTGGATTGAATCCAAATAATAAGCCTCACGCGATGCCTGCTCCGACTCGTCGAAGGCTGCGGCATACTCTACCGCGTCCTTCTCTACGCCACGCGTAATGAACGAGAATGACAGCTGATAGACGCACGCAATCACCAATAGGATTGCGATTAATTTAACTACGCCTTTACTTTGCATTGTTGTTAATTTTTGTGTTTGTATTTAAATTTAATCGTTATTTCTCCGTCATTACAACCCGACCTTGACGCACACACTATGCGGCTCGGCTTGGTCACAATCCGAAATTTAGTTTGCAAAGATAATAAAAAAATGTCTGAAAATCGAATCATTGCGTTCATTTTTCAGTCTTTTGATAAAATATTTTACGAAATCGGAGTCAAACACTCTAAAATTGTCACTTTCAAAGCAAAAACCACCCGCCTTCTCGCGCTGTGCGTCAAAGCATAGGCCAATAGCATCGATAAGGGAACCACCTCGAAAACAAAGAAAGAGCGACCGCCCGTTAAGGCAATCGCTCCTCTTATCGCGTTGAGTTTTCAGATGTTTACTTTACCTCCTCGAACTCTACATCCTCGGGCTGCTGCTGTGCGCCACCCTGCTGCTGGTTAGCACCGGCGTTCTGCTGTGCACCACCCTGTGCCTGCTGCTGAGCCTGCTGCGCTGCATACAAATCCTGTGATGCTGCCTGCCAAGCGTTGTTTAGCTCGGCAATAGCGGTATCGATAGCTGCAACATCCTGATTCTTATGAGCCTCCTTCAACTTCGCCAACGCGCCCTCGATAGCAGACTTCTTGTCGGCAGAGATCTTATCGCCATACTCCTTCAGCTGCTTCTCGGTAGCGAAGATGTTAGAGTCGGCAGCATTGATCTTGTCGATACGCTCCTTCTCCTGCTTATCCTTCTCCTCGTTAGCCTTAGCCTCGTCGCGCATACGCTGGATCTCCTGCTCTGTTAAGCCTGAAGATGCCTCGATACGAATCTTCTGCTC